>CALMMX010000138.1 GCA_937868545.1 uncultured Bacteroidota bacterium | reverse complement strand
AACAAATTGTTTAAATGCATAATGACTTTATACATATACTTGCCCACAAAACAATATTACAAAAAAGAGTCGAAGCGAAGCTACGTTGAGTTATGCCAATAGTTTTTATAAATCATACTTATTGTCAGGCGAAGGGTTTAAATGTAGAAGTTCTTCGTCATCGCGAGGAAGAATGACGAAGCGATCTCAAGCTAATACAGATTGCTTCTCTGTTAGCTAACGGATCGCAATGACGGAACAATGTCAGTTCGAGCGAAGTCGAGAACAAATATAGCATCTCAACTTCGCTCGATGTGACAAATAAAAAATTAGACTATTTTATAAAAGCTACTGATATAACATCCCTAACGTTAGATTTATTTATTAGCAAAAGCAATGCTTAGCACTGATATTTTAATACCTTCAATTTTATTTAATTGTGAACAACATGCTTCAATTGTTGCGCCAGTTGTAATTACATCATCTATAATCACTACATGTTTATTTTTTAACGCATCAGTATTAGTTATTTCAAATACATCTTCAACATTTTCCCAACGCTCATATTTGTTTTTTTTGGTTTGAGTAGCAGTGAAATCTTTTCTAATTAATAGTTCTGTATTTGTTTTTATGTGTAATGCTTCTGTTAAACCTTTTGCAAATTCTTCACTTTGGTTATAACCACGTTGTTTAAATTTCTTATTGTGCAATGGAACTGGTATTAAAAAGTCGGCTGTTTTTAATTCTTCATTATCATTAAGTTGCTTCCCAAACCAATTTCCCATTAACACAGCAAGCTGTTTATTTCCTTTGTATTTTATTGAATGTAATATCTTTTGAACACTTCCTTTTTTATTAAACAAATAAAAACTAGAGGCAAAAACTAAAGGTATTCTACCATAAAAAACTGTTTCTAAAGGATTACCTTTAATTAAGTGGTAATTTGATTTGGGTAAATTTATATAACAGTAGTTGCAAACCTGTTCTTCGTGTTTAAACAAAGAGTTACCGCATGCCACACAATTTCTTGGATAAATTAAAGATATAAAATCTTCAAACATTTAATTTGATTAATTATAAATTGAAATTTTTTGTTTATGAATTACAACATTGTTTTTCTTTAAGCTTAGCACATAAATTCCAGAAGATAAATGTGGTAAATATACAGTTTCTGAATAGGAAGAGTGAAAAACTGATTTCCCTAAGATGTCAGTAATTTCAATAGTACTAATAGCATCAATAGTTGATTTAATATAAAGAATATCATTTGTAGGATTTGGAAATATTAAAAATGATGAACTTGTGTTTAAGCTTTGTATAGAGGTTGTTAATGCATCACATAACGTTTTATTACTAGTGGCGTTTCTGTTTTCTGCTGGTATTGACCCTGTGTTATATACGTTTGGTAATCCTATTGTTGGCCAGTTATAACCAATTAAAAAACCAGGCGCACTGTTATAACAATAACTAACATCTGTTAATGTTCCTGTACCAGCTGGTGTTAATGTGCCTTGTTTTTTATTGGCATATTGAAAATGCCCTGTTCCAGCTAATGAATACAAGCCTGTAAATAATGCAGTGCTAGTTATTTCGTTACCAACAAAATTTTGGTTATTGCTTGCAGGTGCTGTATTCATAAAAATACCATAAAGCTTGGCTCTATTTCTAAAAAAGGTATTGTGAGGTCCGTTTTGACCATGAGAATCATCAATGACAATGTTTTGACAAACGTTTCCTTCAAATAAATTTGCATATACATAGTTGCCATGTAATACTAAATCTCCTGCAGAACTCGCAGGCAATGAAACTCCCGTCCAATAAGGATTAATTGAATAATTATAATCTATTACATTTCCGTTTGCACCAGCTTGGCATAAAATAGAATGGCGTAAATGATCAAAAATATTGTTTTCTATTTTGTGATCGGTTGAGTTATATTGCATCACTAAGCCATAACCTCTTCCGCCTCCTCCATAATCATAAGCGTCATGAAAATAACTTCCACTAATTTGACAGTTCCCAGATTGCTCAAGTGTAACATGCGAAAAAAAGCAACTATCCATTTCAACCCCTTCTAAAAAACAATTATAGGCATATAAAAACTGCACAGTTGGCACTTGATTCACAGCACTATTGCTTCTTGTTATTTTTAAGCATTTTATTCCGGCATTTTGAATAGGAGTTGTTTTATAAATGGAAATGGTATCAGTAATAAGATAATCTTTTCTCATTTCATGATTAACGTTTAATGTATCTGCTGATACTCCGTTAATTTTAAAAAACTGCCCAACACTGTTGTATGCCCAATTACTTGTAACTAAAGATGCAGCTCGTTGTTTTAAAACTAAAAAATCTCCTGTTGTTAAAGTTACTGAGCCACTATAAGGCGCTGTAAGCAAATAGTTTTGGTATCTATTAGCATTTTGTGTTAAACTATAACTAGGGATAGACGTTTGATAACCGCTTAAATTAATGCATGTATTTGGTGTTTTAAATACCAAATGAGTATTACTGTTATCGCCAGTTAGTTCAACATTGGTTTTTAGTGATATAGTGTTGCTGAAAGTATAAACCCCAGCAGGAAAATAGATGTTGTAAGATTGTCCAATTACTGTGCATTGATTTATGGCGGTTAAATAAACAGCGTCTGAAGGAACTATGCCTGTATTATCAGCGCCTAATACCTGCAAATTAATGGTTTGTGTATACGCTGGTAAAGTTTCTGCAAGTCCTGCGTGCTTCCAGTCATATACTCGCGTTGTTGGAATTGTTTGCGTATATGCTAGATTAGCAAATGCGAATAAAAAGAAAAAAGAAATTAATGGTTTCATCTTAAAGTTTACCAGCAAGAGTACAACTTAGTTTGTATTTATTAAGTTTCCCAGATAAATTAAATAATTCAACATAAACTACATAAATACCTATTGGTGCTTTTTCATTATCATCATTAATGCCATTCCAACTAACAACGCCTTCTTGTGCCAATTGTTGGTTACGCACTAAATATTTTACCTGACGACCTTTACTATCATAAATATAAACGTTTGCTACCTTCCCTATTTCATCTAATTTATAGGTAATGTTTAATACATCTTGGTAGCCATCATTATCTGGTGAAAATATTTCTGATTCTATGCTAACTCCACTTCCTCCATCTGCTTGCAAATATTGGGAGTTTTTGTAAGCAGGTGTAGCAAAACCTACTGCTTGTGCAGCACTATTCCAATTTGTTTTGTCGTTAGTAGACCTATTAAAATCTATACGTTCTAATGATACACCTTTAGTATTTACTAATAACGGAAAATGCATTTTACTTGTATAAATAAAATTATCTATAACAATTAAATTCTTATCACTTAGGGTTACTACATCTTCATCTGTATTCATGCTAGGTAAATTCAAAACATCTAAAAAACCTTTTGGGTTTATGGTTTGATAGTTTTGTTTTATTGTTGATCCACTTTCACTTATTACTAAATAGGTTTCTGGGAAAAGCAAATACCCTTCTTCAGTTAGTTTTTCGGTATAAGTTAAAGTGCCAGTTATGGTATCCATCGAACCTATTCTTAAATCTTTTAAATTGATTATTTTTTTACTGTTGTTATATAATTCAACAAAATCAACCCCTCCAGTTGATGGATCAAATAGAACTTCATTTATTACAACATCATTAGGTGAAACTGGTTCTGGTAATCCAAATTGTGCTGAGGTTCCAATAGCAATTAAATTTCCCACACAGTCTTTTATATTTCCTGTAATAGTGCAATTATACACAATAGGAGCTACTATTGAGCTTGACAACTTAATTTTCACTTTTTTAAAATCTGCTGATAATGGTAAAATATAAGTTGGTGCTACCAAACCATGATCAAATGAATAGCTTGCTGGATTAGTTAAGCTAGCACTGTCCAACGCTTCGTTAAAAAATAAAATAATTGTATCTGCATCTACAACTGTAATTCTGTCTAAAACGGGGGAGGTATTATCTAAATTTGAACCTAAAACAGAGTTTCTTCTACCTGGAGTTCCACCATTCACATTTGTACTTGCGTGCCAGTTCGATTGGCCCCCACATGGATTATTAGCATCTATTAGTTCCATACTCCAACCGCCATCTTTTTTGTTAGCATCATTATACCAATCACCAGTATAGTTTATAGAATTAATAACAACTCCATTACTATCTCTTAAAGTTAATGTAGTGCCATCATTTAACAATGAAGGAAAGCTTGTAACTTCATATGCTATGATACCAGCAAATCCTGCAAATAAAAAGGCGTTTCCTGTTCCCGTTAACACAACAAAGCTATCTGGTTCAATTGTAATGTTTGGTAATTTTTTAGTTGAGGTGGGTGTAGAAACTGTCCATTTATTTAAGTTGATTTTAAAATGAGTTCTGTTTTTTAATTCAACATACTCCTCAGTTGGTAAATTTATAGATGGGTCTGGATCTGGCATCAATTCATTAAATACCACATCATAAGGCTTTTGTTTGTAGTAAGATATTAAACCAATATTAGGCGTTAATGGATTTGAAGCACAATCTGTTATACCTGTAATTGTTACAGTATAATTTGTTGCATTTATTAATTTACTAGATAATGATAGTACAACACATGTGTTACCCGATGAATTAGTAGCCAATGTTGGTGATCCAATTCCACCACTTATACTAAAGTTTGCTGTGTTGGTTAATTGTGATACAGAAATTAAATCATCAAAACATACACTTACATGAAAAGAATCAATAACAGTTGTGTTTAAAATTTTTGGACCAGTAACATCTGGTGCAATGGAGTAAACAGAGTTTACAAAGCCGGGCGTTCCTCCATCTATATCATTTGAAGCTATCCAATTACTGGCTTGTGAACAAGTAGGATTTAAATTTGGATTAATTTGTTCTAATGTGTAGCCTCCATCTTTTTTCACCGCATTTTTATACCATGTATCGCTATAATTTACACTATCAATATATGCCCCAACTGCAGTTTTTAAATAAATGTTTTTTCCTGAATTTGTAAGTGATGGAAATGAACTAACTCCTAATTTATTCATATAACCTAGTGCTGTAAATTGCGCAGTATCTGCAATAGGACAAATAATAACATAGCCGTTTGGGGCAAGAGTATAACTTCCAAGTGTAGCAATGGAAGTGTTATCTGTAAATTTTAGTCCAGATAAATTGAAAGGATTAGTACTACGATTATATAATTCAACAAACTCGCACGTTGTTAAATTTACAACAGGAGAAGGATCAGCGTATATTTCATTAATTACAATATCCTTAAAAGTTGGTGTTCCAAAAACAAAATATAAAAAATTAAGGCTCGACGTAGAAATTGCATTACCTGATAAATCTTGAACATTATTTACAACTAGTGTATACGTTGTTCCAGATACAAATGATGTTGAGCTTGTTAAATGTACTAATTTAAAGTTTACCGCATCTCTTGTTGCTGTTACTGGAGAACCTATACCTGCATTAATGGTGTAGTTGCTAATTGTTTGCGCAGTTACTAAATCTACATTTTCGTTAAAAAGTACATCTGCTGTTGTTGCTGTAATTGCAGTAACACTTACTAAACTTGGAGGAGTTACGTCTAAAATAATTGGCCCAACATTTATATCATCAAACAAATGCTTTCCTACAAAAGAACCTGTTGATTGTTGAATATAAAAACCAAAAGAATTTGATGTGGTGTAAGTTGCATCTGTTATACTTCCTTCAGTTATGTAACTCGAACCTGTTCCAGTCATATCTCTTTCTAATGTAAATAGGTTTGCAGAAGTACGAGTTACTTTAATTTTAATCAAATTACTTGAACTACTTGTTATTGTTGCATCAACACCATCAATAATTTTTACAGCAGATGCTAATGATCCTGATCTTTTAAATAAACAAATTTCATCTAATGTCCCGCCTAATCTTACAAAATACCCATTTATATTGGTAGCTTGTAAATTGGCATCATCACTGGTTAAATAAATATCAACGTAGTTAGTACTTGATGTTGCAAACTGTAAATTGGCCCAAAATTCCCATTGGCAATTTGCTGCCATTGTGTTGGTAGTGCTAATATAAAAATTGCCTGGAGTTGTAGTATTTGCAGATTTTAATTGCCCTAATGCTACACTAAAATCAGTAGGAGTAGCTAATGTCCAGGTTGGACTACTTGTAAAATCACCATCTGTAAAATTTTCAGTAATCTGACCTCTGATTGAACTAAAACTTATTATAAATATAAAAACTGCTAAAATGCGTACCATAAACTAATTTTAATGAATATCTAAGATAATAAATTTTTCCGAAATCAAAATAATTAACACTTTTGTACTAAATAAGATAATAATAAAATAACAGTAATATGAAAATTGCAGTAGTAGGTGCAACTGGTTTAGTTGGAACAAAAATGTTAGAGGTTTTAGCAGAAAGAAACTTTCCGTTGAAGGATTTAATTTTGGTGGCTTCTGAAAAATCGGTTGGAAAAGAAGTTGTGTTTAAAGACAAAGCGTTTAAAGTTGTTTCTATGGATACTGCTATTTCTATGAAGCCCCAAATCGCTTTGTTTTCTGCTGGAGGCTCCACTTCTTTAGAATGGGCACCGAAATTTGCTGAAGCTGGTATTACTGTTATTGATAATTCTTCTGCTTGGAGAATGGATCCAACAAAAAAACTTGTAGTTCCAGAAATCAATGCCCATGTGTTAACCCCAAATGATAAAATTATAGCTAACCCAAATTGTTCTACCATTCAAATGGTTGTAGCTCTAAATCCTTTGCATAAAAAATATAAGATAAAAAGAGTAGTTGTTTCTACCTACCAATCTGTTACTGGTACTGGAGTAAAAGCTGTAACCCAATTAATGAACGAAAGGGCTGGTATTGATGGAGAGATGGCTTATAAATATAAGATTGATTTGAACGTTATACCTCAAATTGATGTTTTTACCGATAATGGCTACACCAAAGAAGAAATGAAAATGGTGAACGAAACAAAAAAAATAATGGGTGACGAAACTATTAAATTAACCGCTACAACTGTAAGAATACCAGTTATGGGAGGTCACAGCGAAAGCGTTAATGTAGAATTTGAAAATGAATTTGATTTGACCGACGTTTTTAATTTAATGCAAAACACTGATGGTGTTGTATTAGAAGACGACATAAAAAATGCGGTTTATCCAATGCCTATGAATGCACATAATAAAGATGCTGTTTTTGTTGGCAGATTGCGTAGAGATGAATCTCAACCTAAAACATTAAACATGTGGATTGTTTCTGATAATCTAAGAAAAGGTGCAGCAACTAACGCTGTTCAAATTGCTGAATATTTAGTTTCTAAAAACTTAGTTTAATAGTTACTTTTTACTTAAGTCTTTATAACAGCCAGTTATAGGATTTAATTCCAATTTAAGGCAAATAAAAAAGGCTGTTATGTACATCCCCGCAGAAAACACAACAGCCTTTTTGGTTTAAACTAAACAAAACCTATGATAAAGAACTATTGTAAAAGTACTAGCTAACTTCCACTTATTTTTTGGTTTCTAATAAGTGGTTGAGTTTATTTGATAACTGGTAAGTTTTAAAGCTATTAACGATTTAGCTTTATTAAAAAAACAGCACAAGTAACTGAATTTCAACTTATAAATTGTGTTTTAATTGACTTTCATAGTAAGATTTTACACTATTATCTTTTAAAAATTCCGTTCATCTAAAAAGATGCTTTTATATAGGATTTTCTGTTATTTTTGGCCTCACTAAACACAAATTAACAAAAACATTAAAATGAAAAAAATTCTTGCATCTATTTTTATTGTTACTTTTTTAGCTAACAATATTGCCAAAGCCGATGAAGGTATGTGGTTACCAATGCTTTTAGGCGAACAAGTTTATGCCGATATGGTAAAACGCGGATTAAAAGTATCAAAAGAACAATTATACAGTATGAATAAGGCGTGTATTAAAGATGCTATTATCATATTTGGCGGAGGATGCACAGGTGAAATTGTAAGTAAAGAAGGGTTAATTTTTACTAATCACCACTGTGGTTATAATGCTATTGCCGCTGCTAGTACAGTTGATCATAATTATTTAAGAGATGGGTTTTGGGCGAAATCAAAATCCGAAGAAATTTATGCGCCAGGTGTTCACGCGCAATTTTTAATTAAAATTGTGGATGTTACTGATAAAGTTAACGAAAAAATAAAAGATATTCCTGCTAATGAGTTAACTCAAAAATTAGGTGCAATATTAATGGAAATGGGTAACAAAGAAGTAGAAGGCACAACTTACGAAGGACGTATTTCTTCTATGTTTAAAGCCAACCAATTTTTGTTATTTGTTTATGAGCGTTATAAAGATGTTCGTTTAGTTGGAACACCTCCTGAAAGTATTGGTAAATTTGGTGGAGATACTGATAACTGGGAATGGCCTCGTCACACAGGAGATTTTTCTATATTTCGTGTATACATGAGTAAAGATGGTAAGGCTGCTGATTATGCTGCTGATAACGTGCCTTTAAAAGCTAAATATTCTCTTCCTGTATCTATTAAAGGTGTAAAGGATGGTGATTATACTATGATTTATGGTTACCCTGGAGGAACTAACCGTTACGAAACTTCTTATGGTGTTAAGTTAAAAACTGACATTGAAAACCCTTCTTTAGTAACTTTAAGAGATAACCGTTTAAAGTTTATGTTAGAGGAAATGAAAAAAGATCCTGCAGTAAAAATTCAATTAGCTGGTTCTTATGCTGGTATTGCTAACTATTGGAAGTTTTTTGATGGAGAATCTAAACAATTATTAAAATTTAAAACTTACGAAGAAAAACAAGCAAATGAACAGGCGTTTTTAGCAATGGCTAAAGGTAAACCTGAGTACGAAAACTTGTTTAATGACTATCAAAAAATTTATGACGCTTGGCGTCCTTATGCAAAGCAACGTGTTTATATGACGGAAGGAATTTTTGGTTCACCATTAATTGCATTTGCTTCGTCATTACAAAAACTAGATGCTGTGTTGAGTAAAAAAGACGCAACTAAAGAAGAAATTGCAAAAGTGATTGATGCTGTTAAAACGGCAAGAAAAACATTTGCATCTGGCGAAAATGTAGTTTCTGATAAAAATATTTTAGCATACGTAACTCAATCATATTATAACGATATTGATGCTAACCAACACCCTGCTGGTTTTTTCAGCAAGTTAAATGCAAAATATGGCGATTTAAAAACTAAAGCTACTTATGATGCATTTGCAAATGATGTTTTCACAAATACTTCGTTTATAAACGATGCAAAATGGGATGCTATGATTGCAAATCCTGATACAGCTAACCTTCACAAAGATCCTGCATTTGCTGTAGCTAATGCTTTTAACACAAACTTTAATACGCGCTACGCTAAAGCTTTTGCTGATTTTAATGCACAAAATTTTGCATTAGGTAAAACATACTTAAAAGGTGTTTTAGAAATGAATAAGGGTAAAAAAATGTATCCAGATGCTAACTTTACAATGCGTGTGAGTTTTGGTAATGTAAAATCTTATTCTCCAAAAGATGCTGTAAAATACAGTCATATTTGTACTTTATCAGGTATTTTAGAAAAATACAAACCAGGTGATTATGAATTTGATGCTCCAGTAAAATTAATTGAATTAGCTAAAGCTAAAGATTTTGGACAATATGCTGATGCAACTGCAAAAGATATAGTTGTTTCATTTATTTCTTCTAATGATATTACAGGTGGTAATTCTGGTTCACCAGTTATGAATGCCAAAGGGGAATTAATTGGATTAGCATTTGATGGTAACTACGAAGCGTTAAGCCATAAATTAAAGTTTGATAAAGACTTAAACCGTACCATTAATTTAGATGTACGTTATTTACTTTGGGTAGTTGAAAAATTGGGTGGCGCATCAAATATTATTGCTGAGCTTGATTTACGTAAAATGTAATAACAACATTTAAAAAGAATGAATTTTTTAATCAAACTTATTATTTCGGCTATTGCTGTGCTTATTACCGCTTATTTTTTGGGTGGTGTTACAATTGGCAATAATCAGTTTTATTCTGGTGGTTCAGCCGAAATAAATAAGTTTGTTACAGCATTGTTAGTTGCAGTGGTATTAGCATTTTTAAATACCATTGTAAAACCTATACTTACAATCTTATCACTTCCAATTACTTTTTTTACGTTAGGCTTATTTTTATTAGCAATTAATGCCTTTATTATTTTATTTGCTGATAAGTTAGTAGATGGATTTAAAGTAGATGGTTTTTGGACAGCTTTATGGTTTAGTTTAATACTTTCAATTGTAAGTTCATTACTAGACAAGCTTTTTGGTAAGAAGGAAGATTAAAACAGACTAGGGTTAAAACTAAAAAAGACTTCTCACTATTTTGGGAAGTCTTTTTTTATTTAAATTTTTGAAACCAAAGTAAACGAATAATTAATGCCTAAATATTGGTTTAAAATTAAAACATGTTTTATTGAACCGTTAGAATTACCAGTAATAGTAATACTCTTTGGCAAGGCTTGTTTTTCAATTAATTTAGTAGCAAGCCATAATGCAAAAGAAGATGCTGTATGAAATTCCCCGCTTAAATGCTTAAAATACGCAATGCTACTTTCTTTTTCAATAATAGGTTTTATCTCTTGCAATTTATTGTCAAATTCAGAGTCTGAACTAAAGCCCATAAGCGTTACATCAATATCGTTTAATGTTAAGTTGTGTAACGATAAGAATGTGTTTAGTTTTGAAAGGATATCATTGCTTGTTTTAGGTTTATAAAGTGTTTGAACACCTTCTATACAAGCTAAAGACTTATTGTTTGGGTTTTTACTTAATGCAAAAAAGGTTGAGCCTTCGCCCATTTGAATCCCTTTAGTAGTTGATTCCCAAAAAGGAGTATTTGTTGGTACTATTTGAAATTTATTTGCCCTTCTATTTAATTCTACAAAATTAGGAGTGTGTTCCTCAATACCACCAATTAATATGTTTTCTTTTCCTTCATTAAATAGCATCATTGCATCTTGCAAACAACTTTCAAATGAAAATCCACGATGCACATATGTAAAATTGTAGTTGTGGCATTTCATAATTAACGCAATTTGCGAGCCTACGGTGTTATGTGTAGATTGAATGAAAGAGGTAGGAGTTAAAAATTGTTCGTCGTTGTTTAACAATGCTAATAAAAATCGTTCACTATCTTCAAAACAACCTAATCCAGTACCTGTTACAATTGCATCAACCGATTCAATTTCTGCTTGTTTTATAGCTAAATTGGCACTTGCAACACCCATTTTTATTGCCCTTCCCATTCTTCGCAATAAATTGGGGGCAATATAATCTTTATAGGAAGGTTCAAGGGCATTAAAATAATCGCCAGCAGGCGGCGTAATTGATTCAAAAAACCAATTGTCATCAATTGTATTTTGAGGTGAAATACATCCAATACCGTTTATGTATGCTTTAACCAAGGTAAATTAAATTTTTTTAAAGATAAGTGATGAGCAGTTTCCACCAAAACCAAATGAGTTAGAAAGCACAGTGTTTATTGGAACATGCAATAATTGCGTTTCAGGAATTAAACCAGTTTCTTTAATTGGCGTTGTAAAATTTAAATTAGGAAAAAGTAATTGATTTTGCAAAGTTAAAACCGAAATTACTGCTTCTATACTTGCTGCAGCAGCTAATGTATGTCCTGTAAATGCTTTTGTTGAACTAAATTTTGGAACTTTTTCTCCAAAAATTGTTTTTGATGCAATACTTTCCGATAAATCATTATTTGGAGTTCCAGTGCCATGCATATTAATGTAATCTATTTCACTTGGATTTAAATTACTCATATCTAATGCTTGTTTTATTGCCAAAGTAGCACCATAGCCTTCGGGAGAAGATGCTGTTTGGTGGTAGGCATCATTAGCGTTAGCATAACCAATAATTTCAGCCAAAGGTTTGCCATTTCTTTTGTTTAATGCTGTTTCTCCTTCAATAACAAGGTAGGCACCGCCTTCACCAAGGTTTAATCCTTTTCTGTTTTCATCAAATGGTTTGCACCATTCTTTATCTAAAATCATTAAAGTGTTAAAACCATTTAATGTAAATTTAGATAATGCATCAACTCCACCTACAATTGCTCTATCTAGTAATCCATTTTTTATCATTCTACAACCAAGCATTATAGCATTAGCAGCAGATGAACAGGCTGTAGAAATTGTGGTTACGTAATCAACATTTCCTATAAAATCAGCAATACGTTCTGTGCTATCTCCACAATCATGAGTATCAAGTACATTTAAATGATCGTTTTTTTCAAAAAGCTCTTTATAATAAAGCTCTGTTTTTCCCATTCCTGCAACGGTTGTAGAAGAAATAACTCCAGTACGTAATCCATCTTTTGTATCAATTCCCGAATTTATAACGGCCTCTTTAGCGGCAAGCATTGCTAAATAGGAGTTTCTATTTAAATCAGGAGAATTGTCTTTTACCAAATCCATTAAATCAGTATTTGATAATTTTACTTCTCCAGCTAAAAAATCGTCTTTATAACGAGTTGTTAAATGATTAATTTTACCAATACCTGTTTTTAGTTGACTTAAAGACAAAAAAGATTCCTGCACATTGTTTCCAATAGCAGATATCATTCCTATTCCTGTAATATAAATTCGTTCCGACAAAATAAGATTACCCTTTACCGTTAGCTTTAATGTATTCAGCCATTGTTCTTAACGATTGGAAAATAGTTTTACCATCTTTTGGATCTTCTATTTTAATTCCATAATGTTTTTCTAATAAAACAATTAACTCAAGTGCATCAATAGAATCTAATCCTAATCCTTCTCCAAATAAAGGAGAATCTGGGTTAATCTCTTCTGGTTTAACTTCAGCTAAATTTAATTGTTCTATGATTTGTCCTTTAAGTTTTTCAATTAATGCATCCATATTTATGTATTATATAATTCTGTAACAATTTGTTTGTTAAGAGGTTTAAAAATAGTGTTTTTATTTATATTTTCTTTTCTTTCTGTTAAAAAAATGAAGGCATCGTAATTTGTTTCGTTTATTTCAACCCAACCAGATACTAAAGCAGTTGTATTGTTTTGCAATAGCATTTCACAATAATTTGTTATTAATTCCGAATCAAACTTTTCAGACACAAAAAAAGCGTTTTCTCCCGTTATTTTGTGTTTAATGGCAATTTCTCCAATTATAATATTTGGTAAGGTGTATACAAAAATAGCTGGTGATGGAAAGTAAGCTTCTTTATTACTAATTGAGTTTTGATGCAAAATATCAGTTTGTAAACTGGAAGATGAATTAGAAAGTACAATGCCAATAGAGTCTAAATTATTTGCTTCTAAAAACGGTGTGTTTTGTATTGCAAACTCTGCACACAAAAAGCCTAATTTACACAGGGTATCCATTTTATGATATTTTGGATAACTAATGCTTAATTTTTTATAGGCTTCAGACAGAAATTCAGTTATGTTTAAATTAGTATCAGCAGAAAAAACAAGAGTTCCATTTACGAAAACAGAATTGTTTTTAATACGAGCGTATGAGGTTATTGAATTCACGGTTTACAATTTTTTAAATAATGCAGCTGCATTGCAACCACCAAAACCAGAAGCCGTTTTTATAAAAGAAGAAAATGTGTTGTTTTGGTGCTCTTTTATTAGTGAAATTTTACCCGAAACTCCAATTTCTTCAAACCCTTCTGATTTTATTAATCTTTGATTTTTTAATGATTCTAAAGACAAAACAGTTTCTAATACTCCTGCTGCACCTAATGTGTGGCCATAATACCCTTTTAGGCTATTTACAAAAACGTTTGATAAGTTTGCTCGCTCAAACGCAATGGATTCCATTTCATCATTAAATGGGGTTGCTGTTCCATGTGCCGAAATAAAACCTATTGAGTCTGTTTCTGAAATGTTTAATTGTTTTAAACAGTGATACAAACCATCGCCTGTGCGAGATGGCCCTGAAATATGGTTAGCATCATTTGCCGAATAACCTGATATAATTTGAGTATTATAAACCGAAGCAAGTTTTGAATTATTAGTTATAAGTATACTCGAAACTGCCTCTCCTAAATTTATACCTGTTCTTTTCGCATCAAATGGCTTGCTGGGCTCATTACTTAAGGCATTAAAACTTTTAAACCCACTTAAAGTAAATTCAGATAATATATCTCCACCACAAACAATGATATTATCATACAAACCCTTTTCAATGTACCTTTTGGCAATAATTATTGCTAAAATGCCTGATATGCAAGCGTTAGAAACAACAACTGGTGTATTGCTAAGGTTAAAATAGTTTTGTAATGTGTTGGCAAAACTCCATAAATTAACCCTTTTGGTATCAATTAAATTGTTTTGTGGTGTTTCAAGTAAATCAATATTTCCTTTTGTTGTAGAGTAAATTAACAGTGTTCTCGAATCTTTTGGATCTATTCCGCTTTTTTGAAGTACATCGTTAATTGATAAAATACTTAACTGCTCAAGCTTAGTATATAATTGTTCATCTCCAAGTTCAGAAAATCGAGATTTTATTTGATCATTTTCGATTTGCGAAACACAAAATTCTTCTTTTGAAAATGGTAATATTCTTTTTTTTACTCCTACAATAGATTTATTTACGGCCTCATAATTTTCTAAAGTAGAAAACCCTAAACTACTTATTATATTATTAAAGGAGGCAAAAACCATAGTGTGAAATTTAATACCACAATATTATGCTTTTTAAGGCATAAAAAAAACCACAACATAGGTTGTGGTTCTTTTAAATTTAATATAAACTTATTTTTGTTCGAATTTTTTGTAATCTGAAGGCACATTTAATTTAGAATCATCTATAGCTGTTTTTGTCATTTTAGATACTTCTAATTTGCTGATTACTTTACCTGTAGAAATTGATTTTTCTTCAGATAATAATGGCATTGAACCTTTTGGTAAATCTTTAATTTGGTTAAAGTATACACTTTGTTTGTCTTTTCTGTTCCACATTTTAACTAATGGAGCAAAAAAATCGTATTTACCAGTAATAATCCAGTAAGTAATTACAGTGTTTTCTTCAGTGTTTTTTACAATATACTCAGTACATTTTTGACCTTGAACCATTTTAGTATTTGTTCCTTTTGTAGAAACACACACACCTTTAATTACTGGAGGTGTTTCACTTTTATGATCTCCCCATACTTTTCTTACTGGGTTTACATATTTTATTTCTTTAGTTGCAACATTAAAAATAAAACTACCTTCTACTTTACCTGATTTACGACCAATTTGATCTAATTTTACGTTATCACCTTTTACATAATAAATGTTAGTTGTAGTATCGCCTTTGTCGGTTTCCATTTTAAATTCAATTGTACCCTCATAGTTTTGAGCAATTGACACGATTGATAAAGTTAAACTTGCTAATAGTAATTTGAATTTGTTCATTGATAGTTGATTTTAAAATTTATACTAAATTAATTATATTTATCAATATATAAAAATTATGCCAAATAATAATCAAAAAGGTAATGCCGGTGAAGATTTTGCAATTAGCCATTTGCTTAAGCTTGGTTATAATGTATTGGATAAAAATTGGAGGTATAAGCACTTAGAGGTTGATATTATTGCACTTCACAACAATCAGCTAGTAATAGTTGAGGTAAAACTGAGGGCTTCAAATGCCTTTGGACAACCCGAAGATTTTGTTTCGTTAAAAAAACAAAAAAATTTAATTAAAGCAGCTCATGCCTATGTTATAGAAAAAAATCTGGATTACGAAGTAAGGTTTGATGTGGTATCTATCATACAAAATTCAAATGAATTTTCGCTTGAACATATTATAGATGCCTTTTACCCAACTTTAAAGTAAATGTTTAATTAGATGCACGGTGTTGCAAACTTACACCACCTAAGGTAATTGCATACAAAGTATTAGCGTTTTTTTCTTCACCATTAACAGATTTCACACCTAGGGTATTAAGTTTGTTTAAAGCATTACTAGCAATAGACCAAATACCTTTTTTTTGTTTTTTAGTTGAAGTTTTTGCTTCATCTTCTGTTTCAGAAATAACCTCAATTACCGTTTTTGGTTTGCTTTGAACTGCAACTTGATTGTTTGTGTTAGATACTTGTTTTTTTGTTTCATTTAAAGTATCAATTGAATTTACTAATTTATCTACCAAGGTATCTTGGTTGTTAGTGTTAGCAATGGTATTGTTTAAACCAGGTGCAAAAAGCTTTTTTTTGTTTTTTGAATTGTGATTTTGTTTTTCATTATTCAAAATTTTGTTGTTAGCAATTGGCGTCACAGTTTTATTTAAATCTTTTGGTTTTTTTGTTTCTGAAGAGTTAGAGGTGCTGTCTACAAAGTTTGATTTTACAGCTATTACCGAAGTGCTTTCTGTTTTATGATTGTTTTTCCAAATAAAAAAAGCGCCAATTAGTAATGCCACCGAAGCTGCTGCTGCAAATTGTTTAAAGCCAAAATCAAACCAAATCACTTTTGGTTTTCGTTTTAATTCTTCTTTGTTTGGGTATTGAATACTTGTGTCGGCAGTAATTATTGTACTTTGAAACAACTTTAATTCTTTATTTAAAGTAGGGTTCTCTTTTATGCTTTTGTCAATAAAATCTATTTCAGGTATAGTTAATTGGTTTTCGATATAGCTAATTAATTGCTCTTCTGTAACTAAATCATTTGCCGTTTTTTTTAAGCTGTTTTTATTCAAAAACTCAATCTTTTCGTCGTGAATTGGAGTAAAAGCTAATTCAGATAAATCAACTTTTAATTCGGGGTGTAGCATTAAAAACACTTCTAACTCAACCATTTTTTCATTGGTTAAAGTACCTTCGCTATAATCTAGCAAATAGGCTTCGTAGTTATGTATGTTAATAGCATCCATGTTAAATAACAACCTCTAATTTTCCTATATAATTTTTTAAAAATGCCCTAGCTCTAAATATGTAAACTTTAACCTGACTTTCTGTTAAATCTGTAATACGGCCAATTTCAGAATAGTCATATCCTTCATAATCCCTCAATAACACAACACTTTTTTGAATGTCGGGTAACATATCAAGTGCTTGATTCAATATATCTTTTAAATCTGAATAATGATTATTGTGTTGTAATTTATTTTCAATCACTTCTGTATAATCACCTTGTTTTTTTGCTTTTCTTGTATAATCAATTAATGTATGATGCGCAGCAGTAAATAAGTACGATTTTGCATTAGTACTTTCAACATCATTTACTTTTCTCCAAACTTTTTCAAAGGTATCTTGTACAATATCTTTGGCAATATCCTCGTCTTTTATATGCTTTAATATAAAGCGATATAAGCCATTTGAATGCTCATCAACACATTGATTATATTCGGTTATTGTCAAATTCTTAAAAAAACAATGTAAAAACTATTTAATATTACTAAAAGAATAATTTTTACACTGTTTATGGTTGTTTAATTAATCATAAGACGTGTAAGACCTAAAAAAGTTACAGCGTTATAAAAAACAAAACCCTCTGATAATCAGAGGGTTTCGATTTATTTATGAAATTTGTTTAACTTTTAGTTTTTGTCCTCGTTGTAATTGGGCATTTTTTCCAAGATTATTCATTTTAGATAATTCTTGAACACTAATTCCGAATTTTTTAGATAGTCTGTATAAAGTTTCGCCTTTTTCTACCTTATGGTATTGGTATTTGCCTTTAACTAAAGTATTATCGGCTAATTTTTTTGTATTAGTATCAACCGTTGTATCTGTTTTTACAGCAACATTTGTTTGAGGTGCTTTTGGTGTATCCGTTTTAACTTCGGTGTTAGTAGAATTTACTGGTACTGATTCTTTTACGTATACTACTAGCTTTTTGCCGGCTTTAACACCTTTTTTACCAATGTAATTCCACGATTTTAAATCGGCAATTGTAACTCCGTATTTGCGGGCAATTGTACTAAGTTTTTCACCGTTTCTAACAGTATGCGTTTTTTGAATTTCTTTAACTGCTAATGTGCTTTCTTGCGCTACTAATTTTTGAGATTTTATAGCTGCATAAATTTCTGTTTCGTTAGAAATAAATGTTCCGATTTTTGCTTTAGGAAGTGTTAACGCATTTCCGCCAGCTGGAATCATGTTTTTACGGTATTGAGGATTAAAATAAATTACTTCCTCAACAGGAACATCTAATGCAGCAGAAATTTGCTCAAAAGACATTGGTTCTTTTACAACAGCAGTATCTACTTCAAAATAAGTTTTACGCGGCGCAGAAGCATAAATATTATGTTCTGTAGGATAATTCATTACATAGTTAGCTGCAATAAATGCTGGTACGTAAGCTTGTGTTTCTGTAGGTAAAAACGGACGAATTTCCCAATACGTTTTTTTGCCACCACTTCTTCTTATGGCTTTGCTAATTGTTCCAGGCCCAGCGTTGTAGGCTGCAAGTACCATTTGCCAATCACCAAACATTTTATACAAACTGCTTAAGTATTCAGCAGCAGCTTCAGTAGCTTTGTAAACGTCAGAACGCTCATCAATATAAGAATCAACATTTAACCCGTACATTTTACCAGTAGGATACATAAATTGCCATAATCCTGTAGCGCCGCATCTAGAGCGCGCGTTAGGGTTTAAAGCAGATTCAATAACTGCTAAATGTTTTAATTCTAAAGGGATATTATGTTTATCAAATACTTCTTCAAACATTGGATAGTATAATTGAGATAAACCCATCATACGACTCACTAAAGTACGTTTTCTGATAGCATAAAGCTCTATAAAGCCCTTAACGTGAGGGTTATATACCAAATCAAAAGGAGAATTTGCGTCAAGCTTTGCTAATCGGCTTTCATATACAAAATCTTCAAAACGAGGAATGCTATCTTCGGTATATTTGTATTTGTTGGTTTTAGGGTACACCGGTTTAGCTAATGCTTTTTCAAGTATTTTTTGATTTGCCAAACTATCGAGCATAGCTGCCACTGGATTATCTGTGATAGTAAGCGTGTTTTGAGCAAACATGCTGCTACCAATTACCAAAGCCGACAAAGTAATTGTCTTTTTGATAGAATATTTTAGGTTGTTTAGCATCTTATTTAAGTTTAAAGTTATAACGTAATTATTTACATATAGTTACAACTAATTATAGTACTTATACAAGTATAAAAAATAAATGACATAAATAAAAGTTAAAGAAGTTTAATTTTTAACTTTGCGATGTGAAAAACGTAGAAGAAGAAGTACCGAAAACATATTTTGAACGAAATATGATAGTTGTTTTGTTTATAACTGCCTTAGCTTTAGGCTTGGATTATTTAAGTTATTATGTGCTATCTAAGCCAAATCCCTGGGGAGTTTTAATTGCTGTGCCTGGTTTGGTATTTACAATACAGGCGTTATGGCTTATTTTAAACCCTTATTTATTGGTTTTTGAAAACCGTTTTGAAATAAAACATTCGTTTTACTACAATAAGGAGTTTTTCTATTTAGATATAAAATCAATAGAACTAACCAAAAACAAATTAATTATTACGTATAATGATTTAGAAAAGGAGGCTTTGCCAATTTTTGGGATGAGAGAATCGCACAAACAAAAAATGTTTGAAGAATTAACTCAACAAATTAATGCAAGTAGCCAAAACAGAGGGTTTTAAGTAAAGTTGATTTAGAGCGTTAGTTAAACTAGAATTATAAAAAATTAAGACCTATATATGAAAAGCAAAAAACTGATTTTATTTTCAATTTTATTTTTACCAACAGCTATTTGGGTTTTTTTAGAATTAAGTACTATTAATTCTCGTAAGCTCCCGCATTATGGACCAAAAAAGGCAAATGGGAAAGACACATTATTTTATTCCGTTAACCCAACTTTTAAAACAATTGCATTAAACGAACTAAAAAATATAAGCTTAGACACTTTAGAGTATCCATTGTTTGCAGTGAGTTTTGTGAAACAATCTTATAAAACAGATAATTACAGAATGGCTGGTTTAAGTGAATACATTCAATACAAAAAAGAAAAAATAAAAGAAATTCCATTTGTAATTGTTACTGAATGTGATGGATTAACTCCAGAAACTTGTTTTAAAGAATTTGAAATTTTGAATTCTAAATTACCAACTGTACATAATTTTTATTGTCCAACCAATAAGTTTGATAGCTTAAACAGAGCTTATTTTTTAGAAAAACCAATTTATATTGATTATAGTTTTTTTGTTTTAGTTGATACAAAGCGTAATATTAGAGGTTATTACGATGGACGTTATGTTGCTGAAATTAAACGATTGATAGAAGAATATCAACATTTGAGATTAAAACATGAAAAGAAAAATTTAATAAATCAAAATAAAATAGAAAATAAGTAAACATGAAAAAACACTTTAATTTAGTTTATATATTATTTATTTCGCAATTAATAGTAGGTTGTATAGGGCATGTAAATACTGAAAAATTAGTGTTGCCTGTTTATGGCGAAAAGAAAGCTGTGGGTTCTGAGGTAAGGGATACTATTTACCATACTGTTGGTCCGTTTTTATTTAAAAATCAATTTGGTGAAAACGTTACAGAACAAACCATAAAAAATAAAATTTATGTGGCCAATTTCTTTTTTGCAACTTGCCAAAGGATTTGCCCTAAAATGAGCAAGCAATTAGTTAATGTGCAAAAAGCATTTGCAAAAGATGATAGCGTTTTAATTTTATCTCATACTGTAAATCCAATGCATGATACTGTTGAGGTTTTAAAAGGTTACGCCGATAGCTATGGAGCAATTAAAAACAAATGGCATTTTTTAACTGGAAGTAAAAAGGAGATATATGATATGGCTCGTTATAGTTATTTGGTAAATGCTTTAGAAGATGATGGATCTGCTGAAGGATTTTTACATAGCGAATTATTTGTTTTAATTGATGCTAAAAAGCGCATACGTGGCTTTTATGACGGAACAGATAATGTAGCAGTAAATAAATTAATTGCCGATATTAAACTTTTAAAAACAGAGTAAGCTATTGAAATATTTATTTGTATATATGTTTTTTCATTTGTGTTTTATTGCTTCCGCAAAAGATATAACAGCAACTATTTATTTAATCGACAGCTCAAATGCGATTGTTTCAAGTGAGCAAATTGTAGTTGATGATAACAAGCCAAATCCTATACTTAAATTATTTAAAAAGAAACAAAGATTAAATAAGAGAATTACAGCTGCTGTTTTAGCTTTTCCTTTCCCCTTTGGCATTGTAGGATTACACCGTATTTATTTAGGAACTAAACCACATGTGCCAGTTGTTTACATTGGTTCTTTGGGTGGGATTTTTGGATTATTACCGCTAATAGATTTTATTGCAATTACAACCACTAAAGATTTTGAACATTACCGCGATAATGGAGATGTTTTTATGTGGATTAAAGATTAGTTAAGCTTCTTATTTATTGCCTTTAACAATATCATTTACAATTTGTAAATGGTGATTTGTGTGAATTTCTAAAAACTTTATTGTTTGCTTTACATTTAACAATTTAAAATAAGGATGTTGAAAGTTGCAATTTTTATCAAGGTTTTTAATATCTATAAAATTTTGAAAAGCGATTGATAGTTGTTTTTCAATTGATTCTTTCGTAATTGTGTTTGTAGGCTGAACAACCTTAGGCGCTTTAGCTCTGCCTCTTGGAATTTTATTTAGAGTAAAAATAATAGCTCTATTTAAATTAAACTTTTTCTTATAGGTATTTGGATCTGAATTTTTTAATGCGTCAAGAATGAGGTTAATTGTAATTAGAGCATGCTCAATTTGCCATCCTACTGTAGAATTAGAAACATTGGGATTTGATATGTTTATATTTGAAACATTACTTCCTAGTTTTTTGGTAATTAACTCTAATCTTGTCATTGCTTTTTATTTTAAATCTAACTCCAATTGCCTTGGTAATAATTGAAAAGTGAGGCGGTGTAAAGGTGTTGTGCCAAATTGTTTAATTGCTTCGCGGTGTTTTTTTGTAGGGTATGCCATGTTTTGTTCCCAGCTATATTGTGGATAGACAAGGGCTTGTTCCTTCATATAATCATCTCTGTAAGTTTTGGCTAAAATACTTGCAGCGGCAATATTTAAGTATTTTGAATCTCCTTTTATAATGCATTGATGAGGAATTTTTTTGTAGGGAGTAAATCTGTTTCCATCAATTAAAAGCAGTTCGGGCTTTTGTTTAAGCTTATCAATTGCTCTATGCATTGCTAAAAACGAGGCCTTTAAAACATTTATCTCATCTATTTCTACATTATCTACAACGCCAATTGCCCATGTAATTGCCTTTTGTTCAATTTCTGGTCGAAGTTCATACCTATCCTTATCTGATAATTTTTTGCTATCATCAAGCCATTTGTTTTTATAATTTTTTGGCAATATAACAGATGCAGCATAAACAGGACCTGCTAAACAGCCCCTGCCTGCCTCATCGCAACCCGCCTCAATTAGTAATTTATCAAAATATGATTTTAGCATGTTAACTAATCTAAGCTATGTTAGTAGTATTATATTTTAGCTAAACATTCTTTAATAGCGTCAAAATTAGGTTGTTTGCCAGCGTCTTCTAATACTTCTGCATATTGTAAAACCCCATTTTTATCTACAACAAATGCTGAACGTTTAGAAACGCCTAACATTCCAAATGCAAACGTATCATATATTGTTTGATAATCTTTTGAAGCAGTTTTATTAAAATCTGACAACAAGTCGAAGTTATAGTTTTGTTCTGCTTTAAACTTTTCTAAAGTAAATAAGGAGTCAATAGAAATACCTACTACTTCAGCATTTAACGAAGTGTAGATGTTATAATTATCTCTAATGCTGCAAAGTTCTGCTGTACATACACCAGTAAAGGCTAAAGGAAAAAATAATATAACTACGTTTTTCCCTTTGTAGTCAGATAAAGAAATTTCTTTTTTGTTAGTGTTAAATAATTTGAAGTCTGGTGCTGCTTGTCCAATTTGTAATGACATAATTTTATAATTAAAAGGTTAATTTGTTATTAATTTTTTAGTAAACAATTTAGATTTTAAATGGTTTAAGCAAAGTAAATGATAATTTTGTATAGTTAAATTTATAAATCATTAAAATAATAAATAAAATGGCATTAGTAGGAAAAAAAGCACCATCATTTACTGCAGCAGCAGTTTTAAACGGAGTAGAAATCGTTGAAAATTTCTCATTAGATCAATACGTAGGTAAAAAGCACGTTATATTTTTCTTTTATCCAAAAGATTTTACATTTGTTTGTCCTACAGAGTTACACGCTTTTCAAGAAAGATTAGCTGATTTCGAAAGTCGTGGTTGTGCAGTAGTTGCATGTAGCACAGATACAGAACAAAGCCACTGGGGTTGGTTACAAGTTGAAAAGAAAATGGGTGGAATTAAAGGCATTACTTACCCAATTGTTGCTGATACAACAAAAACTATTTCTTTAAATTATGATACATTATTTGGCGATTATGATGTAAATGATAATGGCGATTTAATTGCAACTGGACCAATGATTGCATTCCGTGGTTTATTTTTAATTGATAAAGCTGGAGTGGTTCGTCACCAATTAATTAACGATTTACCTTTAGGACGTAATGTTGATGAAGCAATTCGTGTATTAGATGCTTTACAATTTAATGAAGAAAATGGCGAAGTTTGTCCAGCAAACTGGAGCAAAGGAAAAGAAGGCATGAATGCTGACCATAAAGGAGTGGCTGATTATTTAGCTAAACACTAATTAGAGTTTAGAATTAAAAAAAGCCGTTTTGAATTTTTCAAAACGGCTTTTTTTGCATTAGGCCATAATGAACTTGATTCAGCATCTTGCACTACACATAATCAAATTCAGCGTAAAAGGAATTACTAAATGCTAGTGAATAAGAATTTCGGTAGCGCCATAACCATAATTTTTATAAGAGGCATCATAAAATGTAACATCCTCTACTGATTTTAAAATAGAAATAATTTCAGATTTTAATTTGCCATTACCAACACCATGTATTACAATCAGTTTTTTAATACCATTGTTTAATGCGTATTGTAGCTCTTTTTCAAAACGTTCGGTTTGTATAGCTAATATTTCTCCATTGGTTAAACTACTAAAGGAATCCATAAGTTCTTCAATATGCAAATCAATTTCTTTAGTTAAATCTTTTATTCGTTGTTTTGCTACTGATTTTTTTTGAGGCTGTTTAAATTCTTTAATAGATTTTAATTTAGAGATATCGTGTACGTTTAAATTTTGCTCTACTTTTTGTATTTCTGTAAAGTTGTCTTTTAGTATAAATGCATAAACCGAAAAATTAAATTCGTCGTGTTTTAATAAGTTTGATTGATGTAGCGTTTTTTCGTTTATGTGTAAAACTTCGTATAGAGGTGATTGTGTTTTATAATGCATGTTTTTATAAAACAAGCATTCTATTTTATGAAACACATAATCTTTAAAAAAGTTCTTTTTTACTTGACGTAAAAATATTTTTTGGTAAGCGCCAAGTTCACCGTGTTTTAGTGTTTGAAAATATTCGTCGTCTTTAACAGAGTAGGTGTATGAAAGGTTATAAGAAGAAGAGTTAAAGAGATAGAATTTGTATTCATTGGCCAGCATTGGCATATCGTGGTCTGGTTCAATAACAAAGTAAATAGAATCTGAAAGAACATTCTCAACAACCATGTCAATGTTCTCTACCTCAGGATTTAAAATTAATTCAGTATGTACTGGTACTAATTTTTTAATAGGGTATGGAATTTCAAAACCGTCTTTCATTTCAACGAAAACGGTTTCTTTATCTTTAAAGCGTGTAATGGTTCCTTGTCCTACTTCATTTAAAAAACTTACGGTATCTCCTATTCTTAGCTTCATGTTCTTAATTTAAATTTAAAACTAATGCACCTTCTTCCTTAGTATTGTGTAAAGTGAGATGGTGTATTTTGCACAAGTTTTTGAGTTTTATTAATGTTTTATAATTATTGCTATAATCAGCAATAATTAAAGGTTTACTTTTTTCAAAGGTATTCATTTTGACTGTAGAATTGTTACTTATTAAAATATAATTTGTAGTGCTTGGTATACTGGAAACATCAGATTGAGTTATGTTTAAAAACCTGGTACTATTTGAAGCAATGTAATTATTTGAGGTATTAATAATTTTTAAATTTCTATAATTTACAATATAAGGTTTTACTATCCTTTCAAATTCATTAGTTGTTAAAGATGTTTTATTACAATATAAAAGATTGCCTTTACGGAGCGCATAGAACGTTTTTTGCTTAATATTAAATACAATGAGTTCTGATTGTTTAATTTGTTTTGCATTTTCATAAATTGTAAATGAAGTCCACAACAAAAGGTTTAGCATAAAAGCAACAACTAGTTTGAAGCGTTTATGTTTTATATAAAGCAGTAGAAGTATAATACATATAGTTAAGAACAAAAAATCAATTTTATTAAAACAGATGTAGTCAATATAACCATAGTTAGGATTATCAGTTAAATTAGAGGTTGAAATAATGAGCCATACTAATGTATTAGTTAATTTAACTAGTAATGATTTAATTACAACTACTTTACTAAATGCAACAATAAGAAGCGCACAAAACATAATTACTATGCTTATAGGTATTATTATAAGGTTTGAAAAAATAAACCAAGTTGGAAATTGATGAAAAAAATATAATGAAATTGGTAATGTAAATATGGTTGCTGATACCGAAATGATTGTGCTGTCCCAAAACCATTTTAAAAGTTTGTTTTCAATATAAATTGTATTGCTTAAGATAGGGTAAAGGTACATGATGCCAAACACAGCAAAATAGCTTAGTAAAAAGCCAACATCTAAAATCAATAAAGGGTTTACAAGCAATAAAATAAAGGCAGAAACCAAAAGGGTGTTGTAACTATTACTTTGCTTTTGAAAGGTTTTGCCAATTATTATTAAACTTAACATTAAACTCGCGCGTAATACTGATGGCGAAAAGCCCGTTATAATTGTAAAAGCTACAAGTATGCTTACTAAAACAATGCATTTTAGTTTTTTACGTTTATCGTGTTTATCAAATAATGAAAACAAAAAAAGTATAATTCCATATATTACCCCTGTGTGCATGCCTGAAACAGAAAGTATATGTAATGTTCCAGAATGAGAAAAACTGCTTAGTATGTTTTTATCTATTTCATCGTCGTAGCCAACAAGTAATGCTGAGCAAATAGAAAACGCTTCTTCAGTTAGCGAACTATTTCTTAAAGTATTTACAATAGTTGCTTTTATGTTTTCTCCAATAAACAATCCTGATGAAAATGTAAGTGGATGAAGCTTTGAAACCGCCGAAGCGTTTGTATATGTAATTGCAAAAATGTTTTTTCTTTCTAAATACGTTTTATAATCGAATTCGTAAGGATTTTTTGGATCGTTTAAATAACTCCATTTTGTATTAATATATAAAAAATTGCCAACTTCGAAATTTAGAGAATCATCTTTTTTAATATAAATGATTGTTTTTCCTTTTACGTTTAACCATTTAGAATCGCTTTCAACAAACGCCACATCTGCATTAATTTTTAAACCATCATTTGTATGTGAAGGTATATCTGTTATTTGAAGTATACATTTTTGGCTTTTGCTATCAATAAAATGTGTAAAGTGGTTTGTGTAATTTTTTTCATTGTATAAATAGAAAGAAACATGAGCAAATAAAAACAGGACACAATTTACCAATCCTATAAAAATTATTTTTTGAATTTTATTTTTGTTGGGTTTGCTTTTCCTATATATAAAAGTAATTACAAGCAATGTAACACTTAAGGCAAATAGTATTGGTAAAAATTTAATGATGCCAAATTGAATTACGTAAACAATTCCTAAAATAAAGGGGAAAATAATTTTAAAAAATGGTATAGTTTTAAAGTTATAAAAAAAAAAAAAAAAATTAGATTAATTAGATGTTTAGTCCA
>CALMMX010000137.1 GCA_937868545.1 uncultured Bacteroidota bacterium | reverse complement strand
GGAAATTCCGAACAACTGCTGATGATGGAAAAGACTACGAAACAACATATTACAATTTAGATGTAATTATTTCTGTTGGATATAGAGTAAAATCTCAAAGAGGTACTCAATTTCGTATTTGGGCAACAAGAACGCTAAAAGAATATATAGTAAAAGGATTTGTTTTAGATGATAAACGACTGAAGGAAGGTGGTCAAATATTTGGTAAGGATTATTTTGAAGAACTACTTGAGCGTATTAGAGAAATACGTGCATCTGAACGTAGATTCTATCAAAAAATCACTGACATATTTTCGCAATGCAGTATCGATTATGACTCTCAATCTGAAATCACATTAAACTTTTATAAAACAGTTCAAAACAAATTACATTGGGCCATAACTGGAAACACTGCTGCAGAAATTATTCATAAGAGAGTTGATGCAGAAAAGCCAAATTTAGGTTTAACCACTTGGAAAAACTCTCCCGATGGCAAAATATTAAAATCAGACACTGGTATAGCTAAAAATTATCTTAATGAAAAAGAAATCAGGGAACTTAATAGACTAGTTGAATTATATTTGAATTTTGCTGAGCTTCAGGCTGAAAGAAATATTCCAATGAAAATGAATGAATGGACAGAAGTTCTGGATGGCTTCCTAAAAATAAATCGTTATGATTTATTAAATAATTCTGGTAGCATATCACACGAACTAGCAATAAAGAAAGCGACCGAGGAATATGAGAAATTTAGAATAACTCAGGATAATAATTTTGTTTCTGATTTTGATAAGGAAATAAAAAAAATGGGCAATAAAAATAAAGAAAAATAACAATGGCTTTTTATATGACAATATTCTTCAAGAATTTGGTAAACGATTTAATATATGCAACTTCGCGAATGACATTTATTTTTACATCCGATGAAAAATCGACTCTTCGTCTTGCAAGTCATTTAAACATTTATCTTTGTTAGTAGTGTTTCGGTAGGCTAAGTTTCAAATCAAACCTTTGCTTAACTCGAAAAGTTATAAATAACCTGTAAAAAAACCAGCAAAGAAATTACATCAAATTGAAATTAAACAAAAGACATATATTTCTAGTAATAGTATTTCTTGCAATAAATAGTTTGACTCTCATATATGTACTTCCTTATGTACAAATGTTAGCTAATTCTCATATGAATAATGGTCCTTTTTTAGGTATAACATACTCTTTGGCAAGTTTAATTGTCTTAATTTTTGGTATTAATTACTTGGTGAAAAATACAGACTTAGTAACATTTATAATTTGCTGTTTGACAATAATTAGTTTAAGCTATTGGAGTTTTAAACTATATAATTTATTTTGTTTAGGCTGCGCTGCTTGTGGGTAATTTAACATTATAACTATGATATTATTAAGAAACATTTTATATTTATTTCAGCAGTTATTTGATATAAATGTTAAACAACTAACTAATAAGACAAAGTGGTTATTGAACATTATCTATTTAATTATTGGTTTAATTATTTGGTCTAATTTAATCATAGCAAAATATGAAATTTACGACAAGAACATAGGCAGTATATTTGGCACTTTTGTATTTTCTTTATTGACCTTTATCATTTTTTTTGTTCTTTTCTTTAAAGGCAGACATTGGTTAAAAGACAATTCATTTGGAACGATACTATTTTTCATTACCTGTTCTCCGTTAACAGTTGCCATAATAGTTTTAAATTATGTTGCAATATTTGGACAAATTGATAACGGTTAAATAACTGCATTGCAACTGATAGCTTATAATATCGCAAAAACTTATGCGGGCGAACATCAAAGTGTTATTACAATCTCCCCACAACTATCTCCATTCAAAAACAAATTTTATCAACTCAGTTTGTATTCCAAAACAATCTAATTATAAAGTCTATTTTAAATCAAATAACATTAAATAAAAAATCCCACCAATTGGTGGGATTTAAACTTTAGTAACTTTTTATTTCTTTAAAAACTTAAAGTCTTTACCTATATAGCGAGCGTTATTACCTAATTGCTCTTCTATACGCAATAATTGATTGTATTTTGCAATCCTATCACTACGTGATGCAGAACCCGTTTTTATTTGTCCGCAACTTAAAGCTACTGCTAAATCAGCAATGGTAGTATCTTCTGTTTCTCCACTACGGTGGCTCATTACAGATGTATAACTATTTGTATGTGCTAATTGAACGGCATTAATAGTTTCGGTTAAAGTTCCAATTTGGTTAACTTTAACTAAAATAGAGTTTGCCACTCCCATGTTAATTCCCTTAGATAAGAAATCAACATTAGTTACAAATAAATCATCACCTACTAATTGAGTTGAAGATCCTAATTTGTCTGTCATTAATTTCCAACCATCCCAATCTTCTTCTGCAAAACCATCTTCAATAGAAATGATAGGGTATTTTTTTCTCCAATCAGCCCAAAAATCAACCATTTGCGCGGATGTTAATTTATCTCCTGTAGATTTTTTAAAGTGATATACTTTTTCATCAGTATTATAAAATTCAGATGAAGCTGCATCCATTGCAATAAAAATATCTTCTCCTGCTTTATAGCCTGCTTTGTCAATTGCTTGCATTACGGCTTTAATAGCTTCTTCGTTATTTTTAAAGTTTGGAGCAAAACCACCTTCATCTCCTACATTTGTTGCTAAACCTTGCGATTTTAATACCGCTTTTAAATGATGAAAAACCTCAGTACCCATTCTTAAACCTTCACTAAAAGAACTTGCACCAATTGGCATAATCATAAATTCCTGAAAATCGATACCATTATCAGCATGAGAACCTCCATTTAAAATGTTCATCATTGGTATTGGTAATGTATTTGCATTAACTCCTCCAATGTATCTGTAAAATGGTTGTCCGCAAGATTCTGCTGCCGCACGAGCCACTGCCAAAGAAACTCCCAAAATTGCATTTGCTCCCAAATTAGCTTTATTAGGACTTCCATCTAATTCAATCATAGCAGTATCAATACCGTTTTGATCAAAGATGTACATGCCTTTTAGTTTTTCGGCAATAACAGTATTTACGTTATTAACAGCTCTTAAAACACCTTTACCTAAATATTGGCTCTTATCGTTATCGCGCAACTCCACCGCTTCGTGCATACCTGTAGATGCTCCTGATGGAACTGCTGCTCTTCCTAAAACTCCTTGGTCGGTTACAACATCAACTTCTACAGTAGGATTTCCTCTAGAATCTAATATCTGACGTGCAACAATAGTGTGTATAAATGACATAGTATTATAGTTTTTTGATGGCTAAAATTACTTAAACTTTTAACATATTTAAAAAATATTTATCAAATACTATACTTTAATACCAACCAATAGTATATCGTCTGTTTGGTCATTATCTTGCTTCCAATTATTAAAGGCATACTCCAAAAAGGCCTCTCTTTCCTCGCAATTCATATCAGCAATGGTTTTTAGCAATTCCTTAAAATTGGTTTTATTAAGCTTTTTGTTTTTTGCTCCACCAAATTGGTCAATAAACCCATCTGTATATAAATAAATAGAATCTTCGGCATTTAATAAAAATGACACATTAGTAAACTGTTTTTCAATACCCGATAAAAAACCAATTGGGTACCTATCTCCTTTTAATTCAATTATTTCATTGCCTCTTTGCACTAATATCGAACGAAAAGCTCCAGCAAATATTAATTCATTGGTGTCTTTTTCAATTCTTATAATAGAAACATCCATTCCATCATAAAAGGTAGCTCCTTCTTGCTTATTTATGGCAGCGTTTAACTCAACATCCAGCGCATTAAGTATTTCATTGGGCTCTGTAATTTTTTTATTAATAAACACTTCCTTAAATAAAGAGTTAGCCAACATGCTCATCATAGCACCAGGAACTCCATGTCCTGTGCAATCTACCACCGCTATGTATTTATAAATAGGCGTTTCGTAAAACCAATAATAATCGCCACTCACAATATCTTTTGGCTTATAAATTAAAAACGACTCAGCAAATAATGATTTTAAAACTTCTGACGATTGTAATATGGATTGCTGGATGCGTTGCGCATATTGTATACTATCTGTAATGTTTTTATTTTGCTCCAACAACAAATTATTACTTTGTATAAGTCGCTTTTCTTTTAATTTATTTTCTGTAATATCATGACCCACAGCAATTAACTGGTCGTCATTTAAATAAGAGATATTCCAACGTATGTATTTTTTCCCACCATTAATAGTAGGAATAAGGTGCTCAAAATTTTGAGAAGTAGAATGATTGTTTTTAAATGTTTTTAAAATTCTATTTTTAATTTCATTACACTCTGGTTTCGAAAAACGAGCCATTTCCCACCAATTATAACTATTAAACTCATCAGAATTTAATCCAAATAAATCTTTAACCGATTTACTTACATAATACAAACTACCATCGTTATTTAAAACTACAGTAAGTGTGTTTAGTTTATCAAGAATTTGCTCTTGAACATCGAGTTGGTACATAATAAAATTTGTTTTTGAAAATTAATAAATTAGAAATGACAATGGCTTAGATGCACATAATACAATGATTCATATGCCAACAAATGGGCATCATCATTTTATTTCTATTTATTATAAAGGATTTCACAGCGCAAAACTAAGTATTTTTTTAATGTATCCAAATTTTGTTCTATTTAAAAAAGTGTTTAAACAAGAAAATTAATATCCACTTAACAATTGCATTGTTAATTTCTTTGTTTAATAATTATATAAAATACTCATTTAGGTGCTGCTTTGCATGGTATTTTTACCTTATGTATTTTCCCGATTTTAATCATATTGGCTTGCAAGAGCTACTAGCATTGTTATTTGTTATTTCATTTATTGGAATTATTGTTCATTATATAGTAAATATTGTACCTATAAGTTTTTTTAAAAATAACTTAATAGAAGAAACACAAACCCAAGTTCCAATATCTATTATAGTTTGTGCGCGTAACGAAGACGATAATTTAACTGAGTTTTTACCGAAAATATTAACTCAAAACTACCCCGAATTTGAAGTGGTTGTAGTAGATGACTGTTCTTACGACAATACAGAAAATGTAATTGATGAGTACGCAAAAATATTTCTTAATCTTAAAAAAGTAACCATTAAAGAAGATGGTTATTATAAGCATGGTAAAAAGTTTGCCATAATGGTTGGAATTAAAGGTACTAAATACAATAACCTCTTATTTATTGATGCCGATTGCTTCCCCGCTAACGAACTTTGGCTACAAGATATGGCTAAAGGCTACGTAAATAAAAAAGAAATAGTTTTAGGTTATGGTGCTTATAAAAAAGAAGATGGTTTTTTAAATGCCTTAATTAGGTTTGACACATTTAGTATAGCTTTAAATTATTTATCGGCTGCCATTAAAGGTAAAGCTTACATGGGTGTTGGAAGAAATTTAGCTTACACCAAAGAGTTATTTTATAAGCAAAAAGGCTTTTCTAAACATTACCACATAAATTCGGGCGATGATGATTTATTTATAAATCAAGCATGCACAACCGAAAACACAAATGTATCCGTTTCTCATAATGCCATTACCTACTCTATTGCTAAAAAAACATTTGCAAGCTGGAAACGCCAAAAACAAAGGCATTTAACTACAGCTCCACATTACAATGCTGCAACTAAAGCAAAATTAGGATTAGGTTACGCAAGTCAATATGCTTTTTACTTATTGTTTATTAGCTTATTGTTTTTTAAAACAACCTTTGTAATTGCTTTATCTGGTTTATTTATTAAAATTATTGTTCAGTTAATTATATTCAATAAAGCATCCAAGAAATTAAATGAACCTGATTTATGGAAGCTATCCTTTGTTTTTGAAATCATTTTATTAGCCGTTTATCCAATATTTCAAATTAGTAAATTAATACACAAACCACACCAATGGAAGAATTAGATCCGCATCAAAATTTAACCACAAAGGCAGTATACGATTATAATCTTATACAACTTGCCTTGCATAAGGGTGACCAAAAAGCGTTTGCTGAATTATTGCAACGTTACCGCGAATCGGTTTACTTTGTAATGTTGCGTATGTGTAATAATAAAGATGATGCTGATGATTTAACCATTGAGGCATTTGGTAGAGCCTTTAAACGATTAGACCAATACACTCCCAATTACGCCTTTAGTACATGGTTGTTTAAAATTGCCAGTAATAATGCCATTGACTTTTTAAGAAACAAAAAAAAGAACACCGCTTTATCACTCGACACTAAAATAGAAAATGATGAAGGGCAAGAATTTTCGAAAGGCATAAAATCTGAAACCCTTGATCCGGAAGAAAATATTATTAAAAAACAACGCATTGACCATTTAAGAGTTGTTGTAGATAAACTAAAACCTAGGTATAAAGAATTAGTAATTTTAAGATACTACGAAGAATTGAGTTATGAAGAAATTGCGGTTAAGCTTGATTTACCAGTAGGAACTGTAAAGGCACAACTATTTAGAGCACGCGATTTTTTATATAATATTTTAAAAAATACCGAAACAAAATATTAATACGAACTATGAAACCAGATATTATATTACACTATTTTCCGAACTTAACAGATAAGCAAAAAGAGCAATTTGAAAAATTGTATGATTTGTATGTGTTTTGGAATGCCCAAATAAATGTAATATCGCGTAAGGACATAGATTTATTATACGAAAGACACATTTTGCATTCATTAGGAATTGCAAAAGTAATGCAGTTTAAAAACAACACTAAAATATTAGATGTTGGCACTGGTGGTGGCTTTCCTGGTATACCATTAGCAATACTATTTCCTAATGCACATTTTCATTTGGTAGATTCTATTGGAAAAAAAATTAAAGTGGTAAATGAAGTAGCAACAGCAATTGGTTTAACCAATTTATTTGCAGAACACGAACGTGCCGAAAAAGTAAACGATAAATTTCATTTTATTGTTAGCCGCGCTGTAACAGAATTTCCGGTGTTTTACAATTGGATAAACAGAAAAATATTAAAAGATAATTTTAACGATTTACCTAATGGTATTTTATACTTAAAGGGTGGCGATTTAAAAGAAGAGTTTGGTTCACATTACGATAAAGCAAAGTTTTACGATTTAAAAAACTATTTTACTGAAGAGTTTTTTGAAACTAAAAAAGTAGTGCACTACCCTATTAAGTAATTTGTTTTTGCTTATTTAAATTAATAATAGTTTTGTCATGCTGAATTTATTTCAGCATCCCTAA
>CALMMX010000136.1 GCA_937868545.1 uncultured Bacteroidota bacterium | reverse complement strand
GAATTGTGAAAGTTTGGATAAATTAAGATTTTCAAAAGTTTTTTTATATAAAAATCTTTCAGAAAAAGAAAATTCATTCATCAATTCGGAATCCAAATCATTCAAAAATGTATATAAATGTGCAAACTGATTATTAACAATAAAGTTTTTAATTCGATGTCGTATTTCATATTTCGTGAATACTAAATATAAATAAGGTTTCTTTTTGAATTTGATCCAATTTCTATGAACATGATTATAGCGCCAAATAATAGATTCTAAAGTCTTATCGGAAAAGGAAGAGGTAGCTTGATTAGCCACACCACCTACATAGGTACTTAACAAATGATTACAGTACACCACATCCGAAATCAAAGCAACCGAGAAGAACAAAGCAAAATCTTGATTCCTAATCATTTTTTCAGGAAACCCTCCAACAATATTAAACACATTTTTTTTTACAACTGTACTACTTGTGTGTAAATAAATATGTGGATTTTGAAAAAAATCAATTCTTGAAATTGGGTTAATAATTTTAGAATCAACCCTCTCTAATAGCGAACCATCTGCATTTTTTACATAACCTGCACAACAGTACATTCCCGCGTCAGGAAACATTTTATAAGCTTTAACCATGAACTCTAAATATTTCTCGTTCCATAAATCATCAGCGTCCAAGAAAGCAATTAATTCATATCTTGAATGAAAAACCCCATGGTTTCTAGCTATACTAACACCTTGATTTTTTTGAGAAATGATTTTAATTCTGTTATCATTGAAGTTATTATTTACAATAGAAATACTATTGTCTGTCGAGCCATCATCAACAATTACTATCTCAAAATCCTTAAATGATTGATTTATTACGCTAGTTAAGGTTTGTTGTATTGTTGTTTGTTTGTTGTATACTGGGATAATTACTGTTATCATAGTAGGTATAAAAAATAAAAAAATTATATTTTATTTTTATATATTTTATTGGACACTTGAGATACAATTGTTGTAGATTCTTCTGTTTTAAAATCAGATAAAATAGTTCTAAAACCCAATATACATTTATTTGAAAGAACGGATCCTTTCAACAACACGGCTTCACGACCAATCCAACAATCATCACCAATAAAAACAGGCTTAGTTTTAGGTTTTTCATATTCATATCCAAATATTGGAAACTTCTCTATTGTCAAATTTCTACGCTCTTGGGCAGGGTAGATAGTGTGGGTATTCGTATCCCAAATTACCACTTTGTAAGATATTTGATTGAAATTTCCTATTGAAATTTTTTCGTCTGATCTGAGTTCTGATTCATGATTGATATTATTGTGATTACCGATTGTTACATCACCTCCGTAACGAATAAGTATATTGGATTGTATTCTATTGTAATTCCCAATTACCAGATTGCCATCGACTGTAATACTTAATTTATTATTATGTCCACATAAAATGTTGTTTTTCCCAATAGTTACTGAACCTTTAATACTTAAACTAGTATTTTTAATTATAGTTCCTTCTTCAATAATTAATGAAGAACCTTCATGCACATAGATAATTGATCTATTCACATGCACACTTCTATGTATATTAATAGTGGATTTTTTTGAGCCAATTATTTTACTTTTGCAAAAAATTTGTTTACCTCCAAATTTAAAAGCCCAATAAATTCTATTTATTATTTTATTGATTAACGTCATAGTTTACACGGATTTAACACAATAATTATTTAGAATATTGTTGTTTAAATTTTGACATGAAAATTAATTTTACATTCATAATAATGTTTTTTTCTTCCATATTCAAACCAAAAAACCAAATGAAAATTATTAAAGAAATAGAACTCAAAATAAAAGCAAAAAAAGTGTGAACTAATTCATTTTCAAATATTAATAAAGGTACATAAGTTACAAAAATTGATGTTAAAAAAATAATTAAAGATTTTAAAACTATATTTCTCAGAAAAAATACAACTGGAAGATTTGAATAAATCTTAGCATTGTAGATAACAAATGAAAATAAAAAAATAGCATTAATTATAAAATAAATATAGATGCTACTTGGAGAAAAATTATTACTAAATAAAATATATCCTACAAGTATTGGTAAAATGTTTAATATTGAATTAAATATTTGAAATTTTTTTATATTTCCCACAGCGTTTATAGTTGAAGTCAATGGAGTTTGTAATTGCTCTATCAAAGTTTTAACCAATAAAAGCCTGCAAAATACAACTGTATATTCTGGAACTACATTTAGCCATAATCCTAGAATATATGGCATCTCTACTAAAAAAGGGATAAAAACAATACATAATAAATAGAAAGAAAATTTACTGCCTGTCATTGCAGCTTTTATCATTACATCCATCTTCCCAGCACCAGCATTTTTTGCAATAATTGGATTTAGTGCATTAATCATTGTTTTAGATAAAACACTTAATTGACCATTAATTTGATTAGCAATTGCTTGAGCAGCATTCACAACAGTTCCAAAAAATATATTTATAATAATACCGAAGCCATAGTTTGAAATCATGCTGCTTGCTATACCCAATAAAGACCAACCCGCAAAAGAATTCATTTCCATCAATAAATTTTTATCATAATAATGCCTAATTCTAATTTGACATTCTTCATATTTCCAATGGCAATATACTCTCCTTAAAATCAATAAAAAAATTGATAACCCAGCCATTAAAAAGCCATAAGAAATAAGGTGGTCGTAAGAATTATATGTAATGTAAAATGCAATTGCCAATTTAATAAGAGCTTCTAAAATACCTTCAATCGCATAAAAAAACATGTTTTCATGTGATGTAATAACTGCTTCATAGGGTACTGAAATAATTGTAAAGAAAGTGCTAATTACCATAAACTGATAGATCATTTTAGCTACTGATAAACGATTAGAATTTATATTTAGAATGCCATTCATGAAAAAAAAACCTACTATTTCAAAAATTAAAACTATTATTAATGCAATACCTATATGCATCAATGTGCTCATATTAAAAATCTTTTTAACTTTCTCAATATCTCCAGCTCCCTGCGCAAAAGACATAAAACGTTGACTTGAAACGGCCATAGAAGCATTCAAAAAACCAAGCATAGCAATAATTCCACCTACTACATTAAACAGTCCAAAATCTTCTACACCTAAAGCCGATAAAACAAGTCGAGTTGAATACAATGAGATAAACATGGTTAGCGCCATTTTAGCATATAAAATGCCTGTGTTTTTTACTACACGATGTGCTGCTTTCATAATTTACTGTATTTTTCTCTCGTTAAGATTAAATATTTTATTGCCATAGGAATTGCTTACTTTGTAACTTAAAAAATAATTAGCGCTATAAAACTTAATTAAATATTAAATGACAAATTAAGTTTAAAATTTGTTAGAACTAATTACTCATTATGTTTTACGCCTTATCTTTTCTGCCTTAGATTATTTTTTTTCCTAAGTTTTACATTCTATTTCAAATTTACCCCAGACGCCTTATAAAAAAATAATTCTAAAGCAATACCAAATGCATTACTAAACACATCTAAAGGAGATACATATCTTTTTGAAACCCATATTTGTAAAATTTCTAAGAGAGTTGAAGTGAAAAAATATCACAAAAAGAGTATCAATTTTAAGGGAATAAATTTTACATAACGTAGTAAAATAGAAAGAAAAAAATAATACCCAAAATAAAACAGCACGTCTAATGGCAAACTGTAGGCTCTGTTAATTTGTCTTTCTGGGTAAAAATCTGACCAAAGAGAGACTAAAAGAGTTGTAATTAGAGCTAAAACTATAAAGAATTTTCTCAAACCAATATTTTAAAAAAAATCATCTGCAATTATGATTTTATTGAAATAAATTTAAGACAATTTACAATAACAATACTCCACAGCTTCGCAATGCTAACTCACAATTAAGTTAACATTATCATCAACAATAATTGCAAATATAGCTACAAAAAAACAGTTTCAAATCATAATATTTCATTTA
>CALMMX010000135.1 GCA_937868545.1 uncultured Bacteroidota bacterium | reverse complement strand
AAAAAGCACATCCGGATGTATTTAATATTTTATTACAAGTGTTAGATGATGGAAGATTAACTGATAATAAAGGTAGAACAGTGAATTTTAAAAATACCATTATTATTATGACTTCTAATATTGGGTCTCAAATTATACAAGAAAATTACGAATCAATAACAGATTTAAATAGAGATTCGGTTTTAGTTGAAACTAAAACAGCAGTTTTTGATTTATTGAAAACAACTATTCGACCTGAATTTTTAAATCGTATTGATGAAGTGATAATGTTTGAACCATTAACTCGTAATGATATTGTGAAAATTATTGATATTCAATTTAGACACATAGCAGAACGATTAGCAGAACAAAATATCAAAATTACTGCAACTCATGAAGCTTTAGATTGGTTAGCACAATTAGGTTACGATCCTCAATTTGGTGCTCGTCCTTTAAAAAGATTATTGCAAACAAAAATTTTAAACGAGTTATCTAAACAAATACTTTCAGATAAAGTCAATAAAGACAAGGAGATAATAGTTGATTTAGAGGATAAGCAAATTGTATTTAGGAATTAGGAGTTGATTTTTATTATTTAAAGAGTCTGTCTCAAAAAAGGCCAAAATCGTCATGCCGAACTCGATTCGGCATCTATAAGGTGGTTGATATTACTCATCTTTAGATTCTGAAGCAAGTTCAGAATGACTTTAAAATTGATTTTTGAGACAGCCTCTTTTTTTATGTTTAATTAAATTAAAATATTCTTTTCAAGAAAATCTAAATCGTTTATGTAAAATATATTAAGCACTTTGGCTTTAAAATGCTACCGTTTAAAGGATTTTTGTGGTTTCTAACTTCTTTCTTTATAATTTAGAATGCTCAATTTAATTTATACTATGTATTTGCCTAATTTTTTTAAAGTCTTTTTATTAACTGCTTTTCAAATTATATTTTTATCTAATTTAATTCATGCGCAATCTAATTGTGAAAATGATGTAATTGTACAAACCGTAAATGGAAAATTACGTGGTGTAATTGAAAATAATATTTATGTTTGGAAAGGTGTAAGATATGCACAGCCTCCCATAGGAAATTTTCGTTTTAAAAGCCCACAATCATTAAACAATTGGGAAGGTGTTATTGATGCAGATAAGTTTGGTGCAGTTTGTCCACAAACGAGAAATATTGATAGTACAGTAAAAACTAGTGAAGATTGTTTGTTTTTAAATATTTGGTCACCGGGTATTTCAAATTGTAACAGACCAGTAATGGTTTATATTCATGGAGGCGCTTTTTATTCGGGTGCGGGCTCTTTGCCAATTTATAATGGCTCAAATTTAGCAAACAAAGGTGATGTTGTAATAGTAACTATAAATTATAGGTTTGGCGCTTTTGGCTTTTTATATGTAGATGAAACGCATCCTGATGCTAAGCATTTTGATAATAACATTGCAATAAAAGACCAAGTAGCGGCACTAAAATGGGTAAAAGAAAATATATCTGCATTTGGTGGAAACCCAAATAATATTACCATTTTTGGACAATCTGCTGGTGCTACTAGTGTATTAGCCTTAATGAGTACTCCTAATGCAAAAGACTTGTTTCATAAAGCAATTGCACAGAGCCCTGCATTTAATCAAAGTTGGAAAAAAGCAGAAGCTATGGAAGTGACAAAAAACTACTTAGCTACTTTAGGCGTTTCTTATAATCAATTATTGAATTTAAAAACAGTACCAACTGATTCTATTTTGAAATACAGTGATTTATTAATGCATAAGCCTACATATAGTGTAGCAGGAATTGGTACTTGGGCGCCCACAATTGATTATGATTTTCTTTACCCATATTTAACGGATTCAATATGCAGTATATCTAATCATTGTGTTCCTTTGTTAATTGGAACAATGAAAAACGAAATGAATTTGTTTTTAAAAGTTCCATTAGGAACTTTTGATGCCAAACCTAAAGATGTAGATAAAGTATTTAACTGCTTTAACGAGGATAGTTATAGTAAAGATGTTGTATTAAATTCTTATAGAAATTACCCCAAAAAAAAATCGGTTCTTAGTATTTGTACTGATGGTGTATTTACAATGCCATGTATAAGTGTAGCCGAAAATCACTCTAAATTAAGTCAAACTTACATGTATCGTTTCGATTGGAATTCACTGGCTTTGAATTTAGCAGGTTTTAAAGCTTGCCATGCATTAGATATATTTTTTGTTTTTAATAATTTTGATACTAAAAGTGGTAAAAAGGTTTCAACATTAGCTAATAAAAAAAAGATGCATGAAATATCTGATAAAATACAATCATCATGGATTAATTTCGCTAAAACTGGAAATCCTAATGATTGCGGTATTGATATTTGGAAAAAATATGATTCAGAACAAAGAGCAACAATGGTTTTTGGTAGAAAAACTAAGTTACGCTATGATCCTAATCAACATAAACGAGAATCTTGGAGTTGTGTAATATCAAAATAAGTGCTGGTAGTTATTTAAGTATTTTACCTGAAATTGTTTTTATTTAGAATTACAAAGTAATCCTTTGCCTTTGTAAAATGTTAAAATTTAATTGTAAAGTATTGGTCATTCAAATGTATATTTGATATACTAATATCTTTTTAAATTTTACAAAATGGCAAATCCTTTCTTTTCCGATTTTAATACTCCTTTTTTAGCATATCCCTTTGATAAAATAACTAATGAACATTATTTACCTGCTTTTGAAGAAGCAATAAAGCAAGGCTTAAATGAAGTAAATAGTATTGTAGAAAATAGCAATGCCCCAACCTTTGCAAATACTATTGAAGCATTAGAAAAAGTTGGGCCTCTTTTGGAAACAGTGAGTTCAGTTTTTTTTAATTTGAATTCTGCTGAAACTTCAAAAGAAATGCAGTTATTAGCAAAAGAAATTTCTCCAAAATTGAGCAATTACTCAAATGACATTATGCTTAATGATGGTTTGTTTAAACGCGTTGAAGCTGTTTATTCTATAAAAGATACCTTAAACCTTAATGCTGAACAGATTACTCTTTTAGATAAAACTTATAAAAGTTTTGTTCGAAATGGGTCTAAGTTAAATTCAACTGAAAAGGAACAATTGCGAGCTATTGATAAAGAATTATCTGAATTAACATTAACGTATAGTGAAAATGTTTTAGCTGAAAGCAATGCGTTTGAATTAGTTGTTACTGATGTTGCAGAGTTATCTGGCTTACCTGAAGGAATAATTGAAGCAGCAAAAATTACTGCCAATGAAAAAGGAAAAGAAAATGCTTGGGTGTTTACTTTAGATTACCCAAGTTATGGTCCGTTTATGACGTATTCTGATAACAGAGTATTAAAAGAAAAAATGTTTAAGGCCTATGGTTCAAAAGGTTTTCAAAATAATGAACATGATAATCAAGTGGTGTTAAAAAAAATCGCATCACTTCGTCACGATAGAGCAATTTTGCTTGGTTATAAATCTCATGCCGATTTTGTTTTAGAAGAACGTATGGCAAAATCACCTGATGCAGTTTTTACTTTTTTGGATAAATTATTAAAGAGTGCGCTTCCTTTTGCAGAGAATGAATACGAAGAGTTGAAAAAATATTCTCAAACCATTAATGGACCAGTATCACTAAAAAAATGGGATGTAACTTATTATGCCGAAAAATTAAAAAAAGAGAAATTTGAAATAGATGATGAGTTATTACGCCCTTATTTTAAATTAGAAAATGTAATTGACGGAGTATTTCAAACAGCTAAAAAATTATATGGCTTGTCATTTATTCAACGATTTGATATACCATTATATCATAAAGATGTTACAACCTACGAAGTTGTAAATGAAAAAAATGAATATGTAGCCTTGTTCTATGCCGATTTTTTTCCGCGTGCAGGAAAACGCCAAGGTGCATGGATGACGTCTTTTAAAAACCAAAGAATTGAAAACGGTATAAATGAAAGACCACATGTGTCTATAGTTTGTAATTTTACAAAACCTACAGATACCAAACCTTCGTTGTTAACCTTTAATGAAGTAACAACATTATTTCATGAGTTTGGACATGCATTACATGGCATGTGTGCAAATGGAACTTATGCAAGTTTAACTGGCACAAATGTGTTTTGGGATTTTGTAGAGTTGCCTTCTCAAATGCTCGAAAATTGGTGTTATGAAAAAGAGTGTTTAGATTTATTTGCAAAACATTATGTTACTGGAGAATCTATTCCAAATGAATATATTCAAAAAATTATTGATTCTTCAAATTTTCAAAGTGGCTTAGCTACAATTCGTCAAATTGGTCTTGGAATGCTCGATATGGCTTGGCATAGTAAATCTCCCGAAAAAGTTGAAAACGTAAAAGAGTTCGAATTAGAGGTTATGTCAAAAACCGATTTATTAGAGCCAGTGGCAGAAGTTTCTACTTCTTGTTCATTTTCCCATATTTTCGCAGGAGGTTATTCATCTGGATATTATTCTTATAAATGGGCAGAAGTACTAGATGCTGATGCTTTTGAAGCATTTAAAGAAAAAGGTATTTTTAATAAAGAGGTTGCTCATTCATTTTATAAAAATATATTATCAGCTGGTGGTAGTGAGCATCCGTTAGTTTTATACAAACGATTTAGAGGCAGAGAGGCAGATCCAAATGCATTATTAAGAAGAGCAGGATTAATAACTAAATAACAAATTAAAAAAGTATTATGATTGATTTACAAACTATTTTCCCTCGAGAACAAGATATTCCATCTCAAATTAATATTACAGAACCTTTAGAACAAAAACATTATTTACTTGATGGTGAATTGAAACATTGGGATGGTGCAGTGCAAGATGTTTTTTCTCCAGTGTTTATTAGTGATAATAATTCTTTAAAAAGAAAGAGGTTGGGTTCTTATCCATTGCTTGGTGAAAAGGAATCGTTTGAAGCACTTAAATCGGCTCAAACTGCCTATGATTTAGGACGCGGTGTTTGGCCAACTATGACTGTGAAGAAACGCATTGAGCATATGACTCGTTTTACAAAAATGATGCGTGAGCAAAGGGAATTGGTTGTAAAATATTTAATGTGGGAGATTGGTAAAAATTTAAAAGATTCTGAAAAAGAATTTGATAGAACAATTGAATATATTTTTGATACCATTGATGCTCTTAAAAATTTAGATAGAGATAATTCAAAAATTGAAAAGAAGAACGATATTTTTGCCCAAATAAGAAGAGGTCCTTTAGGAGTTACTCTTTGTATGGGACCATATAATTATCCTCTCAACGAAACGTTTGCATTGCTTATTCCGGCATTAATAATGGGAAATGTGGTAATTTTTAAACCTGCTAAGCATGGTGTTTTATTAATTCATCCTTTACTTAATGCGTTTAAAGAATGTTTCCCTAAGGGTGTAATAAATGTAATATACGGACATGGTAAAGAAACTTCAATGAAGTTAATGGAGCAAGGTGGAATAGATGTGTTTTCTTTTATTGGATCTAGTAGGGTAGCTAACGTGCTCAAAAAGGCTCATCCTAAACCAAATAGATTACGTTCAGTTTTAGGATTAGAAGCAAAAAATCCTGCTATCGTTTTGCAAGATGCTGATATTGATTTAGCAGTTAGTGAGTGTATTTCAGGAAGCTTATCTTTTAACGGACAAAGATGTACAGCGCTTAAAGTTATTTTTGTTCATGAAAATATTGTTGAAGAATTTAATAAACGTTTTGTTGCAAAGTTAGAAACTTTAAAAATTGGTATGCCTTGGCAAGAGGGTGTTATGATTACACCTTTACCTGAACAAGATAAACCTAACTATATCAATGAATTAATTGTTGATGCTGAAAAATTTGGCGCCAAAATTATTAATACGGATGGTGGTAAAACCCTTGAATCATTTGTTTATCCAGCTGTACTTTATCCAGTTAATGATAAAATGAAAGTTTATCACGAAGAACAATTTGGCCCAGTTGTTCCAATTATTTCTTTTAAAGATGTTTCTGAGCCAATTCAATATATGGTTGATTCTAACTTTGGTCAGCAAGTGAGTGTGTTTGGTACAGATTCAACTCAGTTAGCACACTTAATTGATCCATTAGTAAATCAAGTTTGTAGAGTTAATATAAATTGTCAGTGTCAACGTAGTCCTGATGTTTTTCCATTTAATGGCAGGAAAGATTCTGCAGAAGGTACATTAAGTGTTTTTGATGCTTTAAGAGTTTTTTCTATAAGAACAATGGTAGCCATAAAAGATGTTGAATTAAATAAGAAAATTGTTACCGAAATTTTAGAAGAAAGAAAGTCTAAATTTTTATCTACTGATTATATTTTATAATTTTTAAAAACAAAAAATTTAAATGAGAATAAAAGATGTAATTGAGGAGATTAAAAATTATAAAGGTGTTTCTATTCATAAATCAGCACTTGATATATTTAAACTTTTAGAAAATAATAAAGCTTTATTTGCAGAAGAAATGAGCATTGATAGCTTTAATCATTTGTTTAATAAGTTTGAAAATATGACTTACACAAGCCCTAAAGATTATAACACATCAAGTTATGAAAGAGAGTTTAAAACAAATTATGATTTGCTTTTATTTTATTTAGACAGAATTAATTAGTGCTGTACAATTAATGGCTTACTATAAAATTTAGTTAAATCTCTATTAAATACTTGTATTAAATAGCTGCCACTTGGTATGTTTTGTAAAGGAATAGTAATTTCTGAGTTCATAGTATTTGAACTTAATATATCTCTTCCAGTCATGTCTTTTATTTCATAATAGTTCATTTCTGAACTGTTTTTAATTTTAATATTACAATATTCATTTGCTGGATTTGGAAATACATTCGCAAAATTTACCGTATGGTTTATTGTTTCAATATCTTTTTGTTTGCTAGAAATTATTACGGGATATAAATTAAATTTCACGTGCATTGAATCACATTTTTTAATTACCTGTGTGCTATTGTAATTAGAATAAGGTGGAATTTGAGATTGAGCATCACCAATTACAAGCATCATTCTTTTATTGCCTGGAGTCCAGTTCATTTCTTCTACAATTTTAACAATACCGTCATTTACAGATTCTGCTACATCAGGGTTACCAATGGTTGAATAGGTTTCCATAAATTGTTTAATATCATCAACGTTTGTCGTTAAATTTATTTTGTTGTACCATAAATCGTAATGGTAGTTTTTATCACCATAAAAAGCCATTCCAACTTTTACATTTTTAAATCGTGATATATTTTCCATTATAAGCTCTAAACTGTTTTTTACTTTATCAATATCATCATCCATACTGCCAGTTTTATCAATTAAAAAAACTAAGTCTAATCCTTCAGTTAATCTTGTTGTTAAAATATTCATTACTGATAGCATTACCTCATCAGAGTTATCGGCAAAGTAGGATTTACCATGCAGAGAATCTGCTAAACCAGAGAAATAAGAAATTGCAATATGATTGTAAATTTCTTTATCATAAATTTCATGTATGGCATTTAATGAATCTATAACGGCATCATTAATACTATATTCTGCTTTTAATTCATTTAATGAATCCTTTACAATTTTTCTCTGTTGAATCCAGCTAGTTTTTTTAGTTGGTAAGTAGGTTGTATTTAGCTCAGTAGCAATTTGACTTACCTTTTCAAGTTGATTTTCCTTTTCAGTTTGTCTTTCTATTGGAGCTTTAATTGCAAGTTCATTATTTAATTTGCCATTATCAATTTCGTTATTATTACATGATGTAATAAAAATTAAACTGAAAATTATGCCTATGCTAGAGTAAATAGTTTTTATCATATGCTGGGGGATTTAATGAATTACAACAGATTTTGAAGATATAACGTATAATACTTTTAAAAGTTACATTGCACAATAAATTATTTTAACTTTACAGTAAAAATGAGAAAATGAAATTTGACGAATACAATATAATTCCTGAACTTAAAAAGAGTTTATCTGAATTAGGATTTAAACGCCCCACAGATATACAATTTAAAGCAATTCCTAATATTTTAAATGGAGAAGATGTTTTAGCAATTGCCCAAACAGGTACTGGTAAAACCGCAGCTTTTGCTATTCCTATTATCCATCTTATTTCAAAGTTAAGAGAAAGAGGAGAAGTGCAAGCGCTAATAATGGTTCCTACACATGAATTAGCTATACAAATTTCTGAAGTGTTTAATAAACTAGCTGTATACACAGATGTTAAAACGCTTGGTATTTATGGTGGTGTAGATCAAGACCCTCAAATTAAAGAATTACATAATGGTATTGATGTTGTTGTTGCAACGCCAGGACGTGTTTTTGATTTAATAAATCAAGGTTATTTAAATTTAAGAAATTTAAAATTGTTGGCTATTGACGAAGCTGACTTAATGCTTGATTTAGGGTTTTACAAAGATATTGACGATTTAATAAAATATTTGCCTCGTCAACGACAAACACTTTTTTTCTCAGCAACTATTAATGAAAAAATAAAAAAGTTGGCTTATTCATTAGTGAAGAATGCCATAAGAATACAAATTTCTCCTAAAGACCCAGTTTCTAAAAATGTAACACATTCAGTAATGTTTGTAAGCATGGATGATAAGCGATTCTTTTTGGAGCGTATTGTTAATGAAAATCCTGAAAGCAGAATATTGGTTTTTGTAAGAACTAAAGTGAGGGCTGAGCGTGTGTTTGAGGCTATGAACAGGGTTGGTATTAAAAGTTTAACTATGCATGGTGGTAAAGACCAAGATAGTAGATTGGAAGTAATGAATGAATTTAAGACTGGTGCTATTAATTTATTAATTGCTACCGATATTAGTGCAAGAGGAGTTGATATAGCTAATGTGGATTACGTAGTTAATTATGATTTACCAGATGTTGCCGAAAACTATGTTCATCGTGTTGGAAGAACGGGTAGGGGTAATCAAAAAGGGGTTGCTGTTTCATTTTGTAGTAATGAGGAAAAGCCAATTTTAGAAGAGATAGAGCAATTTATGGATAAGAAAATTACAGTTTTAGAAGTTAAAAAAGCTGATTATTCTGAAACGCTTGCTTTAACTGAAGATGTTAATGATAATTGGAAAAAGTTAATACAAGATTTTGAAAAGGAAGAGAAGGCTTATCAAGGTAAAAAGAAGAAGAAAAAATAATTTAACAAATTTGATTTTTAGCTGTATTTAAGCCTTTATTGGGGTTTTTCTTCATTTTTTTGGCGTTTTATTATTTTGATTTTTAAATATATTATATTAAATTTAAAATTATAAATATCATATAACATGAAATACATATACTACCTATTTTTCTTATTAATCGTTAGTAAAGTTACTGTTTCTCAAGTTTCATATACTTGGAATGGAAGTACATCTACTAATTGGAATACAGGTTCTAATTGGACACCCAATGGAATACCAGGTACTTTGGATAATGTTACTATTGTAACAGGTGCTAATAATTGTATTTTGGCTAATAATACTACTGTAACTAATTTAACTATTACAAGTGGCTTATTAAATTTAAATGCGTTTTCATTGAACACAACTGGTGTTGTAGCTTGTAATAGCGGTAGTTGTACAAATGGAAGTTTTAATTCAACGGCATCCTCTTTAACTTTTGCAGGAACAACTTTTGGAGCAAATATTACTGCAACTGTTGCAGATGTGTATTTTAACGGAAGTATTTTTAATGGAAGTTTAAATGTTACAAAAACAAGTGCATCAAATATTGGTTCTACAGGTAATAATGTTTTTAATGGTGCAACGTCTATTACAAATTCAGGTACTGGGTATTTAATTTTGACTAATGGTGGTGTAGGT
>CALMMX010000134.1 GCA_937868545.1 uncultured Bacteroidota bacterium | reverse complement strand
AAAATAAAATGGTTTTGCATACTTTTGACACCCAAAAGTATGTTATAAAAATATATTACTACTTTTTGTGAGACGACAACTTATATAGATAATTGGTCTTACTGAACTCGATTCAGCATCTATTTGAATGCTTTATTAATATAGTTCTAAATGAACCCTATTTCATAAACTTCTGTTTAACATCGCTATAGCTTGGGAAATTATTATGATGCCAATTCATAATTACTGTTCCGTTTTTAATTAAAACCAAACCTGGGTTAGCTCTAATAATCGTTTTTAAAACAGTTCCATCACAGGTTGCAAAATCGTATAAAGCTTGGTGTTTATGTTTATAAGCATCAATTTGTTTGGCATCTGATGCCGTTAAAGCCAATACATTAACCTTTTCTGAAGAAGCTAACTTATACAAATCGTTAATTTTCGCATGAAGGGTTTCATCTTCTTCTGTTTTATTTAAATCATAACAAACTAATAAAAACTGATAATTTGGATTATTTAAAATACTATCTGTTAAAACATCGCCATTCAATGAATTAATAGAAAAATCAACAATTTTAGGAGGATTAATAGCATCATGAACTAATTTATTAATGGTAGTATCCCATGCCCAAGTTAAAGTGTCTTCCCATATTTTTGAAGCCATATAATCTTTTTGATTAAACTCTTTTATTTCGCCAGTTTTTAGGTTTTTATAAGCTAACATTGATTCGTAAACTGCTGGTTGATAACCAACGCCTGGCTTCATGTTTTCTCTAATGTTATCACCTATTTTATAAGCTCTAAAATCAAACACTGGTAAATTACGGTACGTATAAATTGGAAACACTACTGATAATACAATTGCAAAAATGGTAAATGAAGTTGTAATTAATGGGTTAAATAATTCATTAATACTTTCCTTCCCAGCAAATAATAAGGTAATGGCAATCATTAACACTACATCTTTCCAAAAACTCTCCCAAGGTTTTAACACTAAAAAATCTCCAAAACAACCACAAGTTGTTACTTTATTAAAACACGCCGAATAAAAAGTTAAAAATGTAAAGAAAGAAATTTGAGCTAATAATAACCAAAGTGTAAGATTTCGTTTGTAACCAATTAATAACATAAAGCCTAATGCCATTTCGCTTACGCATAACAATATTGCTAAAGGCAAAGCAATATGAGCCATGCTTTCAAAAATAGATAAACCAGTATCTGCTGTAAAAACTTCAAAATATTCTCCTAATTTATAACTAAAGCCCAAAGGGTCATTTGCTTTAATAAAACCAGAAAAAATAAATAATCCACCAACAAAAATCCGTGTAATATGAGTAATGATTGGAAACTTGCCAATTATTGGAGAGCCATTAACTAATAGTACTAAAATTCCTAATACAATTAATAAGGTAGTTTTACTAAAACATGGAGGACAAACCCAATATAAAAATGCAGCTAAGGCAATTGACCAAATGGCACGAAACAATTTAGAGGATAAGAATTTTTTCATTTTATAAATCAGTATTAATTTCTCTAAAGTAAAGGCAATATATTAAAGTTAAAAGCTTTTTATTCTTTTTTAACGAACAATTGTTTTTTAAAAAGTATAGGTATTGATTAGGGAAAGCATTAAAGTGCACCCAAAATATTAAAACTTAAATAAATAGTCGCCCCTCAAAAAGTCATTTAGTTTTATTTTTCTTTTTTCCATGATGGAAAAAGAAACAAAAAAATCTAGGCAAAACACCAAATCCGTTTTTCATCGCACTTCCTCCGCTTCAGCTCCTCCTGAAAAACTAGGATTTCACACCGTTTTGCCAGGACCTGCCGCACCTCACTAAAATTAAATCACCGATTTTTTAACCTTTAGATTATTTTTCTGGTAGTTATTATCACTATGATTTCAAAAAAAATCCTTTTATTTCAACACTTTTCATTTTTTTGATAATCAACTAAATAAATAGTTTTCTCAAATTTATTTCTTTAAAATATGCTTGGCTTATATTTAAAATAACTAAAAAAAGATTTTATCATTTAGCATTCCATTTATCATATGTTGGTAATTGTGCGGTGGATATTGGCGAAAGAGTGCGAACTGCATTTTTTTAGGTGGAAATGCGCTGCGTTGCTGAGCCTGCCGAAGCATAGTGCGATAAAAAAATGAAGTTGTCCGCCAGCTGGCGGATTGGGTTTTTGGTTCTTTTTTGCCGAGCAAAAAGAACATAGAAAATTTATTTATGTATTGAAAGTACCTAAAAAAAAAATCCTGATAAATTTTATCAGGATTTTAATTACAAATAATAATTTTATTTTTTAGAAACGCTCAATTTGAGAGAAAAAGAAATTTGCTTCAATGTTAGCATTTTCATCGCTATCTGAACCATGAACTGCATTAGCAGCAATTGATTTCGCGAATAATTTTCTAATTGTACCTTCATCAGCTTTAGATGGATCAGTTGCTCCAATTAAAGTTCTGTATTCTGCAACTGCGTTATCTTTTTGTAATACTGCAGCTACAATTGGTCCTGAACTCATATAATCTACTAATTCTCCATAAAAAGGACGCTCTTTATGAACTTCGTAAAATTTACCAGCTGTTTCTTTGCTTAGTTTTAAATATTTCATAGCTACAATTGTAAAACCAGATTGGTTTATTTTAGCTAAAATTGCTCCAATGTTGTTTGCTTCAACTGCATCGGGCTTAATCATTGTAAAAGTAATATTACCTGCCATTTTAATTTTTTTAGGGTGCAAATATAATAATTAAATGTTTAAATACTGCCTAAAATAAAATACCTTTACAATATATTTCTATACTATGCAAAAAGATTCGTTTTCAAAATTTAAAACCCTTATAAATAAATCTAACCAAATTACTATTGTAACCCATTATAATCCTGATGGTGATGCAATGGGCTCATCTTTGGCCCTGTATAATTATTTAATTAAATTAAATAAATTTGTTACAGTTATTACTCCCAACCAATATCCCGAATTTTTGCATTGGTTACCTGGCAATAAAAAAGTAGTTGAGTATAATTATAATGTTAAAAAAACTAATGCTTTAATAGCTAAATCAGATTTAATATTCACTCTCGATTTTAATAATTACAGTCGCTTAGAAGGTTTAGGTGAAGCCATAAAAAACTCTAGTGCTAAAAAAGTATTAATAGATCATCACCAACAACCAGATAATTATGCGACTTTGTATTTTCATGATGTAAAAGCAAGTTCTACCTGCGAATTAATTCATGAATTTATTTGCGGTTTAGGAGGCAAAAAACTAATTGACAAAAATATAGCTTCTTGTATTTATACAGGTATAATGACAGATACTGGCTCTTTTAGGTTTGATAGCGTTACAGTGCAAACTCATTTAATTTTAGCGCATTTAATAGAAACGGGCATAAAACCAAATGAAATACATTCTAATATATACGATACCTTTACCGAAAGTAGAATGAAATTGTTAGGCCATTGCTTAACAAAAAAAATGGTAGTTTTACCCGAATACCAAACCGCCTATATTAGCTTATCTGAAAGCGAATTAAAGGAATTTTCATATCAAAAAGGAGATACAGAGGGCATTGTAAATTACCCATTTGGAATTAAAGGCATTAAATTTTGCGCCTTTTTTAGCGAAGGGGATGGCATCATAAAAATATCATTGCGTAGCAAAGGAACATTTGATGTTAACCAATTTGCCCGCAAACATTTTAATGGCGGCGGCCACATTAATGCAGCTGGCGGAAAAGGAAACCATAATAATTTACAAAAAACGGTTGATGAATTTTTAAGCCTTTTGCCTGACTACCAAAAAACTATTTTAAAAAAGTAACACTTTGATTTCAATTGTGAATCATTCACAATGTGAAAATGCTATTACACCCTTTTTGTAATTTAAGCCTGCTTTAAGGACATAATTTTACTGTAAATTAAAATACAAAAATTATGAAATCCTTAAAAAAATTAGCTTTAATAGCAACTGTATTGTTTTCTTTAAAACAAAATGCACAACCAAATGTAAATGATAATAACATAAATGTTATTTCTAATCTCCTAATTAATAATACAAGAACTGGTGGACCAAACGGACCAAATGGTGCTCCAATTAATATTAATTTGGTTCAACAAATAAAGCCTGCAATTATAAATAAGCCAAAAATTAATGTCCAATCTAAACCCATTAATAAGGCAAAAGCACCGCAAATAGTTAAATTAAATAAGCCAGTTGTAAAATCAAGTCCTAAAAAACAAACAGTACAAAAACCTAAAACTAGCACTCAAATAGTAAAAGCCTATAATCCAGTTAAAAAAACTACTACTCAAAATCCAGAAGTAATTAATGTATCAGATAACAATTATGAAAACCAAGGCGAAGCAAATACATCATTAAGTAACGTGGATTCAAATACTGGAATTCAATCAGTTAACTTAAACTACAATACTAATTTGGAACAAAATATTCAAAACATAAACACAAGTTATAGTCCGAAAATTGAGACTAAAATTAATACTCCTACAATTAATAGCTTAAGCTTGAATGTTTCATCTAATAAATCTGTAACTATTTCAAAGAAATCGAATTATAAGAAATCAAAGGCAGTATTTAATAAATGGCAAAAACTAAAAAGAAATTCAATAGGTAGATTAGCTCACAATCATAAAAAAAACAAATTCAAAGTTGATTTATGCTTTAATTGGTCGTAACACCGCATAAGTACCAAGTTATTTTAGCATATTTATGGATTGAATAATTGAAAGAAAATATGAATACAATAACAAATACATTTTTTAGATTGTTACTTATTACCTTTATAGGAATAGGAACTTTTACATCATGTAAAGAATTTAAAGAAGCCACAGTTACAGATGTTGATAGCGTTAACTTAAATAAAGTAACTACAGAAGGAATTGAAGCTGACATTAAACTAAAAATTAAAAACCCAAACAATATTGGATTTTCAATTTACCCTTCAGAATTTGATGTCTTATTAAGTGGTATAAAATTAGGCAAGGCAAAATTAAACAAGCGTGTACACATTGATGCTAACAGCGAACGGGTTTATTCATTTATACTTAAATCTAATCTATCAGAATTAAATCCGTTAGAGATCATGAAACTATTAAATATTGATAATGCCGGAAAAATAGAAATTAAGGGTGATTTAAAAGCAGGGAAATTCTATTTAAAAAAGAAATTCAACGTTAATTACACTGACAAAGTTAATATCTTAAAATAATATTGTAACTTTTTATTGAAAAAATGAGTAAAATTGCCTATATACTCATTTATGATAAATGCTGAACTCATATCAGCCTGTATAAAAAACGATAAAACTGCTAAAAAACAGTTTTTTGAAAGCTATTACAAAAAATTTGCTTTTATAGCTTTAAGATATTCTAAAAATAAAACACAAGCCGAATCAATAGTATTATCAGGATTTTCGAGCGTATTTAAACAATTACCTCAAATTAAAAATCAATCAAATGCTGATTATGATAAACTCATTCGTGATCATTTTATAATTAGTTTAGTTAACGAAATAAAAAATATTAGAAATGAGTATTATGTTTCGAGTACTATTAAAGCTACTGATGTAAAAGATAAATCGTACGATTTATTTACAGATAGCGTTTATATTGATTTTAGAAATATTAAAGAAGACGATTTAATTAAATCCCTTCAAGAACTTGTCCCTTCTCAACGATTAGCTTTTAACTTACATATAATAGATGGTTACGACATTTCATTAGTATCAACATTACTTGAAACTAACGAACAAACCATTAAATCAAACATTGAAAAAGCTAGATTCAACTTACAAAAAAACATTGAAAAAAATTTAAAAATAAAACATAATGAGCAACCAGTTTAATTATGATTTAGATGAAAGGCAAATCAAAATTATGCTCCAAAACGCTGAGTTAGAGTATAACGAAGATGCATGGACTAACTTTGAAATGTTGCATAAAGCTGAGCCAAAAACAGTTAGTGTAAAATCAATGCCAACTATTAATATTGGAATTAGTCGTTCGGTAATTGTGCCTATAGTTTTTATAGTTTTAATAGGAGGTTTTTCTTCAATACTATTTAGTTTTGTTGATTTTAAGAAGAAACCCGAGGTAATTAAAGAAATTCCATTAGTTGTTACGCCTTATGTAAAGCCTAAAGTGGTTGAGAAACTAAAACCAAAATCAAAGCCAATAATTACTTCTACTTTATCTGTTTCTTCTACTCCAACACTCACTCAAGTTGTTGCAACACCAACTTTAACAATTAACAAACCAATTGCAGAGCCGGTTCACATAGAAAAACCTGAAATTGCAAAAGTGCTTGTTGCAAACAATAATACTGTTAATATAAGTCCTAAGGTTAAGAAAATTAAAAAACGTGTTGTATCGGAGGAGCTTCCTACTATAACAACTCCAATTAATAATTTAAATGAGAATACAGTTGAACCAGAATTAAAACTTCCTTAAAAATTAGTCAACTCGTTTAATAGTACAACCAATTGATTTTGTTTCTTGCATTTTTGGCGTTTCATTTTTTAATACTGCAGAAATAGCATCTTTTAAATAATGAGCTTTTACCAAAGCTATATCCTTAACATTATCATCAATAGCACCTTTATAAACTAAACCTTTATTATTAAATAAATAGCATTGAGGTGTACGAGTAGCACCAAAAGCATCTGCCAATTTAGAATTAGCATCAACTAAATAAGGAACAGCAAATTTTTGTGTTGCAGCATATTTCACCATTTCATCAAAACTATCATCTTCAGCACGCTGTGCCTCATTACTATTTAAAATTGCACATCCAATACCTTCTTTTAAACAATTATCTGTAATTGATTTAATACGTGCTTCGCTTAATTTCACATACGGACAAGTATTGCAAGAGAAAATTACTAATAAACCTTTAGAAGTTTTAATGTCGTTTAATGAAACTTCTTTACCTGTAACATCTTTTAATTTTTCAGATGCCATTGGAATAGGAGAATTAAGACCTATTTCATTACCTTGAGATGAATTAATAAAGGACAATAAAAAACCACATGCTATTAATAAAACTGCGAAAACAAATCCTTTTTTCATTTTTGTATTTTTTAATTTATTAAGCTAAATTATACATTTAATATACAAAATGTTACTTCATTGCTCTATTTTTTGAACATATTCGTCTAATAGACTAAATATTTTAGCTAAAATCCCAAATTTTAACATTATAATAATAATTTGGTATTCCTATTTGTTTTAAAATATATTACATTTATATAAAAAAACGAACACCCTAAAGGAATTATTTGTCATTTCCCCTCCGGCAAAAAATTAAACCTGAACCGTTTTTAAATAAATAATTTATTTAAATGAAACCGAAATTATTATTAATATTTCTTACAAGTTTTAGCTATTTAAATATGGTATCTCAAACTTCTGTTTCTCAAAATTTTGAAGGAACAGGAACTTATGGATTTACTGGAGGAACAATAAATACTGAAATTTCAAGAGGTGGGACAAGATCATTAAGATTAGGTAGATCTGATGGGTCGACAAGTTGCGGTGTGCCAACTGATGATATTTCAATAGTTTTTGACCCTATTTTTTTTATTGGAAGTTTATGCCCTGGAATATTTTCATTTTACCATTCAGCAAGATCATCAAGTGGGAGTGGCTGTGGGAGTGGTAGAGGTTTAGATACAAGAGAGGGCTTTGCTATATATGTGAAACTAAATGGAGCTGCTTCTTGGACTTTACTAGATTCATATAGTGCATCTAATAATTCTGAATGGACATTTGCAGCAACATCCTCATCTTTGGTACCTACTTCATGTGGCATGTCAACATCAATACCGAATCCATATACATATTCTATTCCAGCTGGGACGTCATCAGCTCAATTTCAAATTATAACGATAAGAGGAACTGGAACTAATTGTACAAACTTTGTAAGTCAAGCTTCAGGAGCAACTGGAAGTAATTATGATAGAGGAGATGAAGGCTTATTTATTGATGATGTTACTATTTCAACTACTTCACCTTGTATTCTTCCTATACAACTACTTGATTTTTATGGATTAAAAAATAAGAATAATAATGAATTATATTGGAAGGTGGCTGTTGAAGAAAATATAGATTATTATATTTTAGAAAAAAGCAATGATGGTATTAATTTTTCGGAACTGGGTTTTATTCCTCCTTCAAATTCAAATTCTAGTACATTATCTTATAGTTATATTGATGAAACACCTTTTAAAGATATTACCTATTATCGTTTAAAAACGAAAGAAAATGATGGTAACATAAATATTCACAAAATAATTTCAATTGATAGAAATGAAACAAATTGGAGTTATGTTCATTACCAAGAATTAAATAATTTAATAGTTGATTTTAAGAATTACATACCTAAAAACGCTTTAATTGAATTGTATGATTTAACTGGAAAACAGATTGTTAGCCAAACAATTGAAAATTCTAAAAACATAATTAATACCGAAAATTTGGCTGGAGGATTTTATTACATTAAGTTAAACACTAATTATAAAACAGAATTTTTTAAAATCTTAATTTCTAAATAATTGAAACAATGAAAAGCATTTTTTTATCTCTATTAGTTCTATTTACTCTTCATGCAAAAGCTCAATGTTTTGATATTAAAAGTATTTTGGTAGATGGCTGTGATGCTAGTAATGAGGGTAAAAACGAAATGGTAACATTTACAGTTGGTAGTTCATCGTTAAGTGTAACTACCTTAACTGTTAATTGGCCTGCAAATCCATGGTTAGGTGTTTGTCAAAGTGCATCAACTGCTACTTCTGTAGCATTAATAAACTCTACAATATTAGGATGTGGGTATTTAAAAGAACCAGTTGGAGGAGTTTTACCTGCAAATTCAAAAGTTTTATTAGTAACCAGTACAGATTTTAATCCTTTAGCGAGTAGTTTCGTGAATTTGAGTGACACTATGATAGTAATTTTTCAATGTGCTGGTAACATTGGTGGACACTTTGCAAATTATTCCTCAACACCTGGATTAAGAACCTTAACAATGAATTTTGGTGGAGGCTGTAATGATGCTGTTACTTACGAAAGATCATTATTAGTAAAAGTTGATTTAACCTTAGGTGCTCAAGATGGTGGAGCTGTTGATTTTGATGTTACTGGCACTCCAACATATGTAAATAGAAGTTGTACTGCACCGTTTGTTCCTCTTTTTGTAGATGCAGGAGTTAACAAAACTGTTTGTAATACAAGTACAGTTTCATTAACAGCAACTGCGGGTGGTGGGTATAGCACCATAAATTGGAGTTTAGGAGCAGGTGCTACAGGAAGTTTTGCACTAACCAATTCATTAACTACAACCTATACGCCAGGAATTGGGGATGCTAATATCATTAAATTGTATGCTACAATTACAAAAATATGCGGAACAGCTACTATAACGGTTAAGGACAGCGTAAATGTAACTGTATTACAACGGCCATTACCGGTAATTTCTGCAACAAGCAATAGTATATGCGCAGGTAGTACAAGTGTTTTATCTTTTTCTTTAAGTAATACATTAAGTACAGGAACAACCACTGCTCTTTGGACTCCAGGCAGTTCAACTAGCAGTTCAATTACTGTTTCAACTGCGGGTGTTTACACTGTTCAAGTAGGGAATGCTTGTGGAAATAATAGTGCTACCTACTCTATTTCTTCTTTACCAAGCCCTTCAGTTACTTTAGTAGCGGGAGGCTCAACCACATTTTGCCCAGGTGGCAGTGTTACCTTTTCAGCCACATCTGCATCAGGTAATTATTTATGGACTGGAGGAGCAACAACTTCATCTTTAAATGTTTCTACCACACAAACCGTAGTTGTTACAACAACCAACTCTTGTGGAAGTGCATCTGCAAGTGCAGTAGTAATTGTAACTCCCTTACCAAGTTTAACCGTTACTCCATCAACTGCAAATATATGTGCTGGCGGTTCTGTAGTTGCAAGTGCTATTACTAATACAACTGTAACCTACCATTGGAGCACCGGAGCAACAACACAAACTGTAAGTTTAACTTCCCCAGGTATATATACTGTGGGTGTTACAAATGTATGTGGCAGTGCTACAGGCTCATTAAACGTTACAGTAGGAACAGTTCCTACAATAACAGTTGCTGCAACTAATACTATTTTGTGTCCATCACAAACTGCAACTTTAAGTTTTGTGGGTAGTACTGGTACTGTGTTATGGAACACTGGTGCAACTACAAGTGCTATTTTAGTAAATACTGCAGGAGTTTATACAGCTAGTGTTACAAATTCATGTGGTACTGCAACAAGTGCAATTACAGTAACAACTAGTGTTTTACCTACAGTTATATTAAGTCCATCCGCATTTTCATTATGTCCAACACAAACAGTTGGCGTTATTGCTATTAGTAATGTAAGCACTTATAGTTGGAGTAATGGAGCTACAACCAATTCTGCAATAATAAATACTCCTGG
>CALMMX010000133.1 GCA_937868545.1 uncultured Bacteroidota bacterium | reverse complement strand
CTACACGACGCTCTTCCGAGATCGGAAGAGCGTCGTGTAGGGAAAGAGTGTAATATCCATGATGCCCACTTCCACTAATTACAAAAAACACATCATCATCTGGTCCATTAATTGGATATCCTAAATTTTGTGGTGCACTCCATTTACCATTTTCAAATACTGATTTAAATATATCAAATCCACCCATTGTGCCGTGACCTTTTGAACTAAAATAAAGTGTTTTTCCATCAGGATGTATAAATACACCTTCTTCTGCATACTTAGTATTTAATACTGTACCACTATTTACTGCTACTCCCCAATCTGATGTTTTTCCTTTAGCAACTTTTGTTGACATATAAATATCTCTATCACCAATACCACCTACTCTATCACTCACAAAATATAACTTCTTAGCATCATAAGATAAACTAACCGATGATTCGTGGTACTTAGAATTAATAAATTTGTTTAAATGCTCAGGTTTAGACCAAGTACTTCCTTCTAAATTACTAACGTATAAATCGCCACCATCTTTTTCGGCAAATTTATAAACAAATAATGTTGTACCATCAGAAGATAAACCAGCTGTAGCGTCATGATCCTCGCTATTTACAACAGGACCAAAGTTTTTGGCAGGCGACCACTTTTTATCCTTTTTAGTAGACACATATAAATCTTCCATAAAGCCACCATTTAATTCATCTGTTTTTCCACCAGTAGTAGTATTTCTGCAGGCTGTATATGCAATCATCGATTCATCGGCAGTAATAAAAGCACTGTACTCAGGATAGATAGTATTTATATTTGGTCCTAAATTATCTACAAAAGTTCTTTTAGGATTTGCAACTTCAATTTTACCAATTTTACATTCTTCTATCTTTTTTGTAACATCTTCAATTGCTAGTGCATTTTCTTTTGCACTTTTACTTAAAACTTTTAAATAATCTTGATAGTATTTAATTGCATCATCCCATTTTAAATTAAGTTGGCAAGACCAAGCTAAACAGTATTTTCCATCATCTGGTATTTCTTTCCCTAGTGAATATGCTTTTTCGAAATACTTTATTGCCTCAGGTGTTTGTGGTTCTAAATTAAAATAAACAATTCCCATCATATAATTTAATTGGGCATTATTTGGATTAAAATCTTGAGCCTTTTTTAATAATGGCTGTGCTTGCTTAAAGTAAATATCTCCAGCATGGCGATAATCATTGCGGCTTACAGGCATAAACTTAAAAAGAGAAATGTAATTTTCCAAAATATATTCAATTTCCTTTTTGCCTAAATCAAAGGCATCTTTTCCATCTGATAAATTTTTCTTAGCATCCTTCAATCCATCCTTTTTATCAGGAAAATTAGCTTTTTCAAATTCAATATTTTGTCCATTAAACAATTGAACTGAAAACATTAATAAAAATAGTAGAGTCTTTTTCATTTTAAAAATCTTAAATATTAATCACATAAACCAGAAGAAAAACTTTTCCCTTCTGTAACACCGTTATCTGCTGCCATCTTCCAATCGGCACAAGCCCCAGATTCATCATTATTCATTTGCTTAGCAATACCTCTGTTTAAATATGCTACACCACATTTTGAATCGTTTTTAATTGCCTTTGTAGCCCATTCAATAGCCGAAACGAAATCTTTCTTTTTAATATATGCCGTAGCAATATTATTCATGGCCATTGTATATTCTTTATTATATTTTAATGCTTCGTCAAAATCAGAAATTGCTCCTGCTAAATCGCCATTATTCATTTTCGCTGTCCCTCTATTATTCAAGGCAACATAATAATCAGATTTTAACTCTATCGCCTTAGTATATGCAGCAATTGCTCCAGCATTATCGCCTTTATTTCTCTTACATGATCCCAAATTATTATAGGCAAAGAACATCTTAGAATCAATTGCAATTGCCTTTTCATAATCTACTATCGCGCCTGCATCATCACCTAACATTTTTTTTGCAGAAGCTCTATCGTTATAAGCATAAGCATAATCAGACTTTAAAAGGATTGCTTTATCATAATCTTCAATTGCCTCTTTATACGATTGCTCTTCAAATTTTAATTGACCACTTAAATAAAACCCTTTTTCAAATTTACTATTCTCAGCTAATAGTTTTGCAACTACAATTCTACACGAATCCTTTTTTCCTGTTGAATAGAAACTTTGCGCCTTACCGTACAAAGCATCTAAATTTTTTGGATTCAAACTTAACGTTTTATTGTAATCTTCAATTGCACCAGAATAATTTTTTGAATCAAACTTTGCAAATCCTCTATTATAATATGCTTTTTCAAAATTTGGATTTAAGGAAATCGCTTTACTAAAATTTTCTATAGCTAAATTATACTCCTTTTTAGTAATTAATTCCAAACCTTGATTGTATAAATTTTGAGATTCTTGCTCTGGCGTTAAACTAGTTTTAACCTTTACAGTATCTTGAGCATACATTCCCAAGTTTATGCATATAAAAGTCAAAATAAATATTTTTTTCATAAGTAGGTATTTAAAGTTTTTATTTACAATTAAGGTTAGACATTTCTTTGCTACAATATATTTTAAAAATACAAAATATTAAGTGAATAGTCTATAAATACAGCTAAAAATTAACATAATAATCTTTTGTTAATTGTTTGTATTCTTCTGTATAATGATGTCTTTCGTGCTCCTCAATACATAATGTTTCTTCAGAAAACTCTGTAGGATTAATCTCGAATTGCATAATATGCCTTTTATCAATTGTTTTATCCACTCGCGACTTAACTCTTAGTAATTTCGACAAAAAAAATCCCTTTTTCTCTGCTATTGACCTGAACTTTACAGCTTCAATAACTGGCAAAATAAGGCAAAACTTTCCCTTAGTATTAAGTAAATTAAAAACACCATCCACTAACTCTTCGAAAGGAAGAACATCTGCATGTCGCGCATTTGACCTATTTTCATTAGTAGATTTTAAAGACTGTTCAAAATAGGGTGGATTTGATACAATTAAATCAAACTTTATGTCCTTTAACTTTGCAAATTGCTGCAAGGAAATATGTTCAACTACAATTTGATTGTTAAACTTGCTATTTTTAACATTCTCAGACGCTTGTTCAACCGCAATTTCATCTATATCTATTGCCGTTATTTGGCCATTAGATTTTTGGGCAAGCATTAAGGCTAATACTCCAGTGCCAGTTCCAATATCTAAAATGTGTTTTGCACCATTCGGTATAATCCATGAACCAAGCAAAACAGCATCTGTTCCAACTTTCATTGCACACTTGTCCTGTTTAACGTTAAATTGCTTAAATGCAAATGTTGTGTTTGGCATAAACCATCTTTAGTCTTTTTAGAAACTTAAAGTTAAAAAATAAAATGATATTTAAAAGTTTTTATTAAGATATAACTTAAATTTAACTACAAAATAACGAGATGAAAAACATACTAATTGGCTTACTTTTATTTAGTGCTTTTGGTTATAAATGCCAAACAGGACTAGATCTAGTACTTAACGATTATTTAAAAGATAATGACTTGCTACATGCCAGTTATGGAGTATGCATTTTAGACGCAAAAACAGGCAAACTAATAAAAGAGTATAATAGTAATTTAGGATTAATTCCAGCAAGTACATTAAAAATTGTTACTACTGGAGCTGCATTAGGTATATTAAAGAAAAACTATAATTATAAAACCCATTATTCTATACTATACAAAGGGGATAGTATTGCAAATTCAACACAAACTATTTTAAAAATAACTGGAAGTGGTGACCCAAGTTTTAATTCAAGTTACTTTTACAATAATGATTCATTATTTTTTTCAAACCTATTAACTAAACTTAAAAAAAACAATATAACCAAGCTCCATTCTATTATAGTTGACAATTCTTGTATTGACAATTCCATACCTAGCAATTGGATTTGGGGCGACATAGGAAATTACTTTGGCTCAGGAGCAAATGGACTTTCTTATAAAGATAATAAATTTTCAATTTTCTATAATAGCGGTGAAATTAATTCCAAAGCTAAAATAGAATCTATTAGTCCAAAATACATATCAAAAAAAATAAAGATAGAAACTGATGTTTTAAGCTATGGCACAGAAGACGAAGCAATTGTATACGGAAGTCCATTTGATTACAATAGAAAAATAAGTGGAACTATTCCTGCTAACAAAAAATCCTATGAAGTAGAAGCACAAATGCCTGAACCAGAAAAATATTTTACCGATGATTTAAAAAATGCACTTAAATGCCAAACTACATTTTCGGAAAAAGACACACTAATTACTGATATAAACAGCTTTAAATCAAAATGGATATACACCCATACTAGTCCAGCGTTAGATAAAATAATATACTTTACAAATCTAAAAAGCAACAATCATTACGCGGAAAGCCTACTAAAAACTATTGGTGCATTTAAATCTAATAAACAAGGCACTACAAATAATGGCATTGATGAAATTGAAAAATATTGGGAATCAAAAGGAATAGATACAAAAGGACTTCATATGGTGGATGGAAGTGGTTTGTCAAGAGCAAATACAATTACTACTAAAATACAAGCGCAAATTCTTTCAAAAATATTTAACGATTCATTAATATATGACTCGTTTAATAAATCATTACCTGTTGCTGGTAAAAGTGGTAGCATGACTAATTTATGCAAGGATTCATTTGCTGAAAATAATATGCGTGCAAAAACTGGCTACATCAATCGTGCAAG
>CALMMX010000132.1 GCA_937868545.1 uncultured Bacteroidota bacterium | reverse complement strand
TTCATGTAAATTATTTATTTAGATTTTTTTGCTATACTAGTTTTTTTGTAATTAAAAAATAGATCATTTGAGGGAAGTTCTTTTAATTTGCCTGAAAATTGGCACATTACTTTATTAAATATTAATTGTTCTTCATTTGAAATGGAAGAGAAAAGTAATTCATCAATTTCATTAAATGATTTTACAATTTGAAGCGTTTGCTTTTGTCCTTTTTTTGTTAATACAATATGAAATTCCCTTCTGTCTTCTGGATTTGTTTTTCTTTCAACAAAATCGACTTTAATTAAGTAATCAATTACTTTAACCATAGCTGTTTTATCTATAGCTAAATTATTACAAATGCATTGTTGGTTACAACCATTATTTTCATAAAGGAAGTGTAAAATCGAATAATACCTTTCTATGTCTAAATTTTCAACACTTTTACTTAATACACTGTAATACAATTTTGAAAGAATTAAAGATTTTGTTCCAATGGATAATTTTGAAAAATTTTCTTTCAGCATTATTTTAAAATAGTTTAATTATATAATAGTTGGTAAATATAACTAATAATATTCGGCTTTAGAATTTTAAATGTAATGCTTTTCATGATTAAAAGTTAACTAATAGTTATTACAAATGATTTGATTGCTGTTTATTTAAAAAAAAGTACAGTTCGTACATTTACCCTAGTTTTACAATGTATGTTTGGGATTAATAATGTAAATTTGAGTTATAAGATTAAACTTTACAATCAAAATTTCAGTCCTATGAAAAAACAACTATTTTTATTACAAGTATTATGTTTTATTACAACTCTAGTAAATGCTCAAAACATTGGAATAAATGGAACAGGTGCAACTCCCAATGCGAGTAGTATATTGGATTTAAATACAGGTAATACGTTTACATCTCCAAATGGTAAAGGATTTTTACCGCCAAAGTTAGCATTAACAGGAGTAAATGATTTAGTAACAGTTACAAGTCCTGCAACTAGTTTATTAGTTTATAATACTGCAACAGCTGGTTCAGGCTCATTAGCAGTAACTCCTGGTTATTATTATTTTGATGGTACCAAATGGGTTGCTTTTTCTGGAAATGGCAGTAATGATTGGGCGTTATTGGGAAATGCTGGAACTAATGCAAGTTCTAATTTTGTTGGAACTACTGATAATGTACCTTTAAATTTTAGAGTTAATAATCAAAAAGCAGGGAGAATAGAGTATACATCTGCAACTTCTAATACTTTTTTTGGGTACCAAGCTGGGAACACTATTACTACAGGCTTTTCTAATCTGGGTGTGGGTAAGCAAGCCTTATATGGAAATACTTTTGGTAATAATAATATTGCCATTGGTACAAGTGCTTTGTATACTAATACCGGAAATTTTAATTTGGCTGTTGGAACTGAAGCTTTGTATAACTCTACTATTGGCTTTGGGAATATTGCAATTGGAGCTAATTCATTAAGAAATAACACTACTGGACGTAATAATATTTCATTGGGTTATATGTCTTCAAATCTGATTGATAATACTATTGTTAATAGTCCGAATATAGTAATTGGTAGTGAGGCATTAACCGGAGGATCATCTACCGCTGCTTTAAATACAACTAATGGAAATGTTGTAATTGGATATCAGGCAATGTTTGGAACATCAGGCACTGCTTCTACAGGTTATCAAAATGTTGCAGTAGGTAATTTAGCACTTCAGAAAATTACTGGTGGATTTAATAATACTGCAATTGGTAAAAGTAGTTTAGATGCAAACTTGACAGGGTCTGATAATACAGCACTAGGTATTTCTACTGGCTCTACAAATATTACTGGGCATAGACACACTTTAGTTGGCGCTTATGCAGATGTTAGTGCTAGTAACCTTGTTAACGCTACTGCAATTGGTTATAACGCAAAGGTAGGTCAAAACAACTCATTAATTTTAGGGGGAACTGGTGCAGATCAAGTAAAAGTTGGGATTGGAACAACAACTCCAACCGAGCAGTTTACAATAGAAAATGGGGATATGCAAATGGGAGAAAGTCTTGCAGTTCCTGGTGTTGGTCGACGAATGTTTTTTAGTGATGTTGCGAATAATAGTTTTGATCCAATATTTTTTCAAAGAGAGAATTTAGCATCAGATGTTTCGAGTTTAAATTTAAATATTGGTGATAATTACCGTGCGCCAGCTGCTGCTGCGCCAGACAGATTTAATGTGGGTGCGGGGTATACTGCTGGTGTTTTTAATTCAATTTTAACTGTAGAAACAAAAAATGCTAGAGTTGGCGTTAATACAATTGACCCCATAGTAGAGCTTCAAGTAGTGGGTCAAGTAGAATCAAGTTACAGGTCTGCATCAACCTTGCCATTAAACGCCCATTATTCGCAACTTTCAGCTGATGGTGCTCTGCGTTTACGTCGAAATCCTGCAGCGCCAACATTTACAAGCTCTAATGGCTATATTGACTTTGTGAATGATGCCGGTACTGGTTATGATTTTAGATTATCCTATGAGAGAGATAAAGGACCATTGGGAGCAATGGCTTTTTCGGATAATGCAAATACACATATGACAATAGCTCAAGGTACAGGTAGAGTAGGCATTAAATCATTTTCTCCTGGTGGGTTGTTTGAGCTTGGTTTTGATGAAGGTAGAAAACCATCAACATCATCTTGGACTATTGTTTCTGATGAAAGGTTAAAAACTATAAAAGGGAATTATACCAAAGGATTGAAAGAAATTTTGCAGTTAAATACAATTACCTATTATTATAGAAATGCTGGTGAACGTCAATTTCAACCAGAAGTTTTGAAAAATTTAAATGTTGGATATAGCGCTCAAGAAGTACAAAAAATTTTCCCTGAAGCAGTTGGTGTTGATGATGATGGATATTTAAATTTGAATATGCATGCAATATTAGTTGCCTATACAAATGCCATTAAAGAACAGCAAACGCAAATAGATGAACAACAAAAACAGATTTTAGAGTTAAGAAAACAAAATGAGGAAATTTTGAAATTACTTAGAAATAAATAAATTAAAAATATTACAAATATGAAAACAAAACTACTTTATACATTAGTAACATTATTTTTTGTTCAAATGGTTTATTCCCAAAATATAGGAATAAATGGAACAGGTGCAACTCCCAATGCAAGTAGTATATTGGATTTAAATACGGGGAATACCTTTACTTCGCCAAACGGTAAAGGGTTTTTGCCGCCAAAATTAGCGCTAACAGCCATTAATGATTTAGTTACAGTTACAAGTCCTGCTACAAGTTTGTTAGTTTATAATACTGCTACAGCTGGCTCGGGCTCATTAGCTGTAACTCCAGGTTATTATTATTTTGATGGAACAAAATGGGTAGCATTTGCTGTTAACGGAAATACTAACTGGGCTCTGTTAGGTAATGCAGGCACAACTGCAGGTACAAATTTTTTAGGTACAACAGATAACCAAGATTTAATTTTTAAACGTAATGGTGTTCAATCAGGTTTATTGAATACTTCAATGTTCAATACTTCATTTGGTGTTGGAGCATTAAATCCAATAGGCACAGGAATGTTTAATGTTGCTATTGGTATATCAGCTTTAGCAGCTAATACTTCAGGAGACCAGAGTGTTGCTGTAGGTCGTTCTGCACTTTCAAGTAACACAACTGGTCAACTAAATGTCGCTTTAGGAAATTCTGCTTTATTTTCTAATACAACTGGTTACAGAAATACAGCAAGTGGTGCCAATGCAATGGTATTTAATACAACAGGTACTGAAAATGTTGCAAATGGTTTTTATGCATTACATGCTAATACAACAGGAAGTTTGAATACGGCTAACGGAATGCAATCTATGCAAGTTAATACAACAGGTAATGATAATACGGCAAATGGTAATTATTCATTAGGACAAAATACAACTGGAAATAGAAACACGGCAAATGGTGCTTTTGCGCTTTTCGCTAATACAACCGGAAATGAAAACGTTGGAGATGGTTTTCAAGCTGCACGTAATATTGTGAATGTTACTGCTAATCCAAATATTGCAATAGGTGCTTATGCTTTATGGGGAGGAAATACAGTTACACTTGCAAATAATACAGCTAATGATAATGTTGTAATTGGTTATAGATCCATGATTGGAACAACTGGTATTTCATCTACTGGTTATCAAAATGTAGCTGTTGGCAATTATGCGATGTCGCAAAACACTTCTGGTTATAATAATGCTGCAAGTGGGTTTTCAGCTTTAAGGTCTAATACAACAGGTTTTTTTAATACTGCAAATGGTTGTTATGCTTTGTATTCTAATACTACAGGAAATTACAATACTGCAACTGGTTATTCTACATTATACATTAATACTACGGGTAGTCAAAACATAGCTTATGGTCATAGAGCGTTATATAATAATACTTCTGGGTCTAATAACACTGCAATTGGTTTAGAGGCCTTGTTTACTAATAGTTCTGGATTTACTAATACGGCTTCTGGTTTTGCGGCAATGCAACAAAATACAACTGGAGGTAATAATTCATCTTATGGTGGTCAATCTTTAGCTTCAAATACTTCTGGAGGTAATAATACAGCTTTGGGTAATAATACATTACTTTCAAATACTACAGGTGGTAATAATACAGCTGTAGGTTATGGAGCAGCTCAAAACGTTGTTAATATTACTACAAACCCAAATACGATAATTGGAACAGAGGCATTGCTTGGAGGTGATGGTATTACTCGAACAAATAATACTGCTAATGATAATGTGGCAATTGGTTACAGAGCAATTTATGGAACAAGTGGAGTTGGATCAACAGGAATAAGAAATGCTACAGTTGGTAATTATGCGCTTTTTTCAAACACATCAGGTTGGGCAAATGTTGCTAATGGTTACCAATCTATGTATTCTAATACAACAGGAGCAGGAAATACAGCAAATGGGTATAGATCATTATATTCAAATATTTCTGGTACAGATAACTCTGCTTATGGTTGGCAAGCATTATATTCAAATACAACTGGTCAACAAAATTTATCATATGGTTCCAACTCTACTTATTTTAATACAACAGGTAATTTTAATAATGCTTTTGGTATGAATGCTTTGCAAGCTAACGTTTCGGGGTCAAGCAATACAGCAATGGGGCATAATGCTTTAAATGTAAATACAACCGGTGATTATAATTCAGCATTTGGTTTTGGAGCAAATGTATCTGTAAATAATCTTACACAAGCTACTGCAATTGGCGCTTTTGCTATTGTAAATGCTAGTATGAAAATTAGAATTGGTCAGCCAGCAATATCTGTTGTAGAAGGACCTGTAATGTATACTGTTTCTGACGGACGTTTTAAAACAAATGTAACGGAAGAAGTTCAAGGGTTAAATTTTATTACTAAGTTGCGACCAGTAGTTTATAATTTTGACACAAAAAAGTATGACGAATTTTTAACTCAAAATTTACCAGATAGTATTCGAGCTAAACGTTTGCAAAATGATTTTGGTCCATCAACAGCTATTCGCCAAAGTGGTTTTATTGCTCAAGAAGTGGAACAAGCTGCCAAAGCCTGTGGTTATGATTTTAATGGTGTTCATATTCCAGAAAATCCAAATGATAACTACAGTGTTTCTTATTCTGCAATTGTAGTGCCTTTGGTTAAAGCTATTCAAGAGCAACAAGCGCAAATAGAAGCATTGAAAAAACAAAATGAGGAAATCTTAAAATTGCTAAAAAACAAATAACCAAATAGTATACAAATATGAAAGCAAAACTACTTTATACTTTAGTAACATTATTTTTTGTTCAAATAGTTTATTCCCAAAATATTGGAATAAATGGAACAGGTGCAACTCCCAATGCAAGTAGTATATTGGATTTAAATACGGGGAATACCTTTACTTCGCCAAACGGTAAAGGGTTTTTGCCGCCAAAGTTAGCGTTAACAGGCATTACAGATTTAGTTACAGTTACAAGTCCTGCAACTAGTTTGTTAGTTTATAATACTGCAACAGCTGGTTCGGGTTCATTAGCAGTAACTCCAGGTTATTATTATTTTGACGGAACCAAATGGGTTGCTTTTACAGGAAATGGAAGTAATGATTGGTCTATTTTAGGAAATGCTGGAACAGTTGATGGAACAAATTTTATTGGAACTACTGATAATATACCCCTTAATATAAGAGTTAATAATCAAAAGTCTGGAAGAATTGATAATGTATTAGGAAATGCTTTTTTTGGTTATCAGAGCGGAAATTCAAATACAACAGGAAATAGCAATGTTGGTATTGGACAAAGCTCTATGCAGTCAAACACAACTGGTATTTATAATGTTTCAATTGGGTCAAATGCTATGTTGTCTAATACCACAGGTGGGTTTAATGTTGGTATTGGTAATAGAGCTTTAACAAGTAATAATGGTTCGTTAAATGTTGGAATTGGAGTTGACGCTTTAAGATTTAATACAACTGGATCAAGTAATGTTTCAATAGGAATAAATTCTAACCAAAATAATACTACAGGCCAAGATAATGTTAATATTGGAAATAGTTCTTTACAAGCAAATACAACTGGCAGTAAAAATGTTGTGATTGGTACTTTAGCAGCAGAATTGATTGTTAATGTTTCCGCTAATCCAAATATTGCTATTGGTTACAGAGCTTTAGTAGGTGGTAATCCAACTCCTGTTAATAATACAGCAAATAATAATGTAGTTATAGGAAATACTGCAATGGTTGGAACTCCAGGTGTTTCATCAACAGGGGTAAGGAATTCAGTTTTAGGAAATAATTCAATGTATTTAAACACATCTGGTGCGGATAATGTGGCTATTGGTTACCAATCACTGTATTCAAATAGTGCAGGCTCTAGTAATGTTGCCAATGGATACCAAAGCCTTTATTCAAATACCACTGGAGGTAATAATGTTGCAAGCGGTTACGAGAGTTTATATTCAAATACCACTGGTGGTGATAATGCTGCTTATGGGTATAGAACCCTTTTTGTTAATACAACTGGATTTGGAAATGTTGCCAATGGTTACCAAAGTATGATGGGAAATACTACGGGATTTTTAAATACAGCAACAGGATACAGAAGTCTTTTCTTAAACACAACCGGTTCTAATAATACTGCTAATGGACATCAAAGTCTTTATTCAAATAGCACAGGTACAGCCAATGTAGGTGTTGGAGTGTTTTCGGCTCGAGGAAATTCAGTTGGAAATAATAATACGGCTGTTGGTTTTTCAGCAATGGCAAACAATACAACTTCTGATATTACTGCAGTTGGATATCTTGCTTTAAATAACAATACAACTGGAAATTTTAATACAGCAATGGGCTCTGAATCTATGAAAAATAATATTGGTGGATACCAAAATACAGCTTTAGGAAATCTTGCACTATCATTAGGTACAAGTGGTAACGATAATGTAGCTTTAGGGTTCTTAGCATTATATAGAAATAATGGCGCTTCTGGCAATACAGCTGTTGGTGCTAATATGATGTATAACAATACATCTGGAGCTAATAACACAGGTGTTGGCTCTTATGTTGCTAATAATAATACTACAGGTAGTTTAAATGTGTTTATGGGATATACGGCTGGGGCTATGAATGTTTCTGGATCAGAAAATACTTATATAGGTGCTCAAGCCGATGCAACTGCTGGTACTTTTTCTAATTCAACAGGAATAGGTTTTAATACCAAAGTAAACGCATCAAATAAAGTTGTTGTTGGTAATGCCGCCGTAACATACATTGGTGGGCAAGTAGGCTGGACAACCATTAGTGATGCCCGCTATAAAAAGGACATTAAAAATTATGATTTAGGTTTAAATTTTATTTTAAAATTGCAGCCAAAATCTTATGTATATAGTAATAGTGATAATGGTTTGATTTATCAAGGTTTATTAGCTCAAGAAGTTGAAAAAACATTGAATGAATTAGGTGTTGAATTTAGTGGGTTAAATAAGCCTCAAAACGAAAATGATAATTACGGAATTCGTTATGGAGATTTTGTTATTCCTCTTATCAATGCTGTAAAAGAACAGCATAAACAAATGAATGATCAACAAACGCAAATTGAAATATTGAAGAAGCAAAATGAAGAAATGTCTAAAAAATACGAAGAGATTTTAAAATTATTAAGCAAGTAAAATTTAAAGAATAAAATTCATCAATACAATAAGTTTCTTGAAAATAAAAATATTAAAAATGAAAACATCTATACTATATTTAATAATATTTAGTGTTATTAAAATTTCACTATTTGCTCAGAATAGAATTATATTCAACAATAACCCATATATTGTAATTACTAATAGTGCAAATTTAGTGGTAGATAATTCTGCCACAAATGCATTAACAACTGTAGGTACAGGTGGTAATGTAATTAGTGAAAATGAGTTTAATGTTGTGAAATGGAATATAGGAACAGGAACAGGTAATTATGTTGTTCCGTTTACAACTAGTTCATTAGTTAAAATTCCATTACAAGTAAATATTACTGTTGCAGGTGCAGGAGCCGGATCGAATATTATTTTTTCTACATATGAAACAACTACCGATTTAAATATAAGTTATCCTAGTGATGTTACAAATATGAACTCAAGCTGTACTACTGGTAATGCATTGTATGCAACAGATAGATTTTGGCGAATTGATGCAGGTAGTTATACAACTAAACCAACACCAATAATAAATTTCGCTTACAATGATGCCGCAAATGAAATTGGTGTAACAAATACAATTATTGAATCAAAATTAAAAGCAGAGCGGTTTAATTCTGGGTTAGGCTCTTGGCAAACTCCTTTAAAATTGTACGGATTATCTAATGCTGTTTTAAATACTGTATCTGGTGTAAGTGTTACTCCAGCAGATTTTTTTAAGTCATGGACATTGATTGATACAACTATTATGACAATTCCACTTGGCATTCCAAGTGTTAGCAGTGGCACAATTTGTTCAGGAAGTAGTTCAATTATAACACCATCCGGAGCAAGTACATATACATTATTACCTGGTAGTTTATCTGGAACTAGTTTTACAGTAAGTCCAACTTCAACTACAGTATATACAATAAGCGGTACAAATGCAGCTGGATGTGTAAGCGCACCTGCTAATTTTGTAAGTTCTACTGTAGCAGTAAGCCCAACACCAACCATAACAGCAGGCTCAATAAGTTCAGCTTCTATATGTTCTGGAGGTAGTTCTGTTATTACACCAGCAGGAGCAAGTACTTATACTTTAATGCCAGGAATCCTAACAGGCACGAGTTTTACAGTAAGTCCAATTGCTACCACTGTTTATACAATTAGTGGAACAAGTTCAACAGGATGCATAAGTTCATTTGCTGGTAATTTAACTACAACCATAACAGTAAGCCCAACTCCTACAATAACTGCAGGATCAGTAAGTTCAAGCACTATTTGTTCAGGAAGTAGTTCAATAATAACACCATCCGGAGCAAGTACCTATACATTAATGCCAGGAGCATTAACTGGAACCAGTTTTACAGTAAGTCCAATTGCTACCACTGTATATACAATTAGTGGAACAAGTTCAACAGGCTGTGTAAGTTCATTTGCAGGAAATTTAACAACAACTATAACAGTAAGCCCAACTCCAACCATAACAGCAGGATCAATAAGTTCAGCTTCGATTTGTTCGGGAGGTAATTCTATTATTACACCTTCGGGAGCAAGTACTTATACTTTAATGCCAGGAGCTTTAACTGGAACCAGTTTTACAGTAAGTCCAATAGCAACAACAGTTTATACAATAAGCGGAACAAGTGCTACAGGTTGTGTGAGTTCTTTTGCAGGAAGTTTAACAACTACCATAACGGTAAGTCCAACACCAACCATATCAGCAGGCTCAATAAGTTCGGCTTCCATATGTTCAGGTGGTAATTCTATAATTACCCCAACAGGAGCAAGTACTTATACTTTAATGCCAGGAAGCTTAACAGGAACAAGTTTTACAGTTACGCCAATTGCTACCACTGTATATACAATTAGTGGAACAAGTTCAACAGGCTGTGTAAGTTCATTTGCAGGTAATTTAACAACCACTATTACAGTAATTCCAACTCCAACCATAACAGCAGGATCAATAAGTTCAAGTACAATTTGTACAGGAGGTAATTCTATTATCACGCCATCAGGCGCAAGTACCTATACATTAATGCCAGGAAGCTTAACAGGAACAAGTTTTACAGTGAGTCCAATAGCAACTACTGTATATACAATTAGTGGAACAAGTTCATCAGGCTGTGTAAGTTCATTTGCGGGTAATTTAACTACTACAATAACTGTAGTAACAAGCCCAACTATAACAGCAAGCTCAATCAGTTCAAGCACTATTTGCTCAGGAGGTAATTCAATTATTACACCTTCTGGTGCAACTAGTTACACATTAATGCCAGGAGCTTTAACAGGAACAAGTTTTACAGTTAGCCCTATAGCAACTACAGTTTACACAATAAGCGGATCAAGTGGTTCTGGTTGTGTAAGTTCATTTGCTGATAATTTAACAACTACTATTACAGTAAATTCCACTCCAACCATAACAGCAGGATCAATTAGTTCAAGCACTATTTGTTCAGGAGATAATTCTATAATTACACCAACAGGAGCAAGTACCTATACATTAATGCCAGGAGCATTAACAGGCACGAGTTTTACAGTTAACCCAACAACAACTACAGTGTATACAATAAGTGGAACGAGTGTAGCAGGTTGTATAAGTTCTATTACAGGTGACTTAACATCAACAATTACTGTAAATGCAAGCCCAACCATAACAGCAGGGTCAATTAGTTCAAGCACTATATGCTCAGGAGCAAGTTCAACAATTACCCCATCAGGAGCAAGTACCTATACATTAATGCCAGGAACTTTAACAGGAACAAGTTTTACAGTGAGCCCAACAGCAACTACAGTGTATACAATAAGTGGGACAAGCCTAGCGGGATGTGTAAGTTCATCAACAGGTGAGTTAACAACAACCATAACCGTAGGAACTAATCCAACAATTACAGCCTCATCAGTTAGTTCAACTGTAATATGTAATGGAAATAGTTCTATAATTACACCTACAGGAGCAATTAATTATACATTGCAACCAAGTGGAATAACAGGTACTAGTTTTACTGTTAATCCATCAACATCAACTACCTATACAATAAATGGGTCAGATGCATTTGGGTGTATTAATGGAATTGCAGATGAGTTAACAGTTAGTATAACTGTAACCAATATGACCTTAAATATATCGAATGTTGTAAATGTATTATGTGCAAACGAATCAACAGGAACGGCATCAATCACACCAATAGGCGGAACGCCAGCATATACTTATACATGGTTACCAACAGGAGGTTCGGCAAGTACCGGAACAAATTTGGCCCAAGGAAATTATACAGTAACTGTAAGTGATATAAATAGTTGTGTTAATACAACAACGTTAGAAATAACTGGAGTTTCACAACCACTTAATATATCAATAACAGATACAATAAAACCAAATTGCGAAGGTCAAACAAATGGCTCTATAGTAATTGGTGTTACCGGTGGAACACCCGGCTATACTTATATGTGGAGTAATGGTAATACAACGCCAAGTAATAGTAACATTGGCGTATCAAATTATACGGTAACAGTTACTGACGCTAATAATTGCACTGATGAGTTAGCGATTACTTTAGAGTGTTATACTGAGTTTTTTATTCCTGAAATTTTCTCGCCAAATGGAGATGGTAAAAACGACTTTTTTGTAATAAAAGGATTGCAACAGTATCCAAACAATAAAATCACCATATACAACCGTTGGGGTAATAAGGTTTACGAAAAAGAAAAGTATAATAATGATTGGGATGGTAAACCTAATGTATCAACAGGTACAGGATCAAATGTATTAGCATCAGGAACATATTATGTTATTTTTGATTTTGGAGATGGAGTTACCAAAATTTATACAGGCTATGTACAGTTGGAATATTAGTATCGTAATGTTATTTTTTTAATATGAGAAGTCTTAGTTTATTGTTTATATTTTGTTTTGTATTTAATGTTTTAATGGCACAAAACTTTCAATGGGCAAAACAATTTGCTGGCACAGGATCTCCATTAAATCGAGCACTTAATTTTCCTAGATATATTACAACAGATGCTTCAGGTAACGTTTATACAACTGGTTGCTTTGGAGGCTCAGTAGATTTTAACCCAAGCGCTGGTGCTTTTCCATTAGCAACTGTTAGTTTATCTAACACAAATGTTTTTATTTCCAAACTTACTGCTTGTGGCGATTTTATTTGGGCAAAATCTTTTGCTGGTTTAGGTGATGATCAAGCATTTTGTGTTAAAATAGATAATCTTGGAAATGTGATTACTTCTGGGCATTTTTCTGGTACAACAGATTTTGATCCAGGTGTTGGAGTTTTTAATTTAGTTGGAACTGCTAACAGTCCAGGGTTTATCTCTAAACTTGATGCATCAGGAAACTTTGTGTGGGCAAAAAGAATAAATGTGATTACGATTTCTGCAACACCTGATGCAGTTGGTGATATTTATGCAAGTGGAACTTTTTCTGGTACAGTTGATTTTGATCCTGGTGTAGGTGTAAGTAATCTTACTGCTTCTGGTATTGAAGATATGTTTGTTGTGAAGTTAGATGCAACAGGTAATTTTGTATGGGCTAAAAAAATTGGAAATTCTACTGGTAGAATAACAGGAACGAGAATAGCAAAAAAAATATTTATAGATGCATCATCTAACTTGTATTCAGTTGCCTCTTTTTCTGGAACCGTGGATTTTGATCCAGGTGTTGGAGTTTCAAATTTAACTGCCACTAGTTCTTCTGATATTGTTATTGTTAAATTAGACGCGCTAGGTACTTTTATTTGGGCTAAACGGATTGGGGGTGGCTCTACTAGTTCACTTTATTTAAATTCAGTTGATTTAGATGTTTCAGGTAATTCATATTTTTCAGGAACATTTTCTGGGACAGTTGATTTTGATCCAAGTCTTGCTACCTTTAACTTAACATCAGTAGGAAGTGCTGGAGGAGTAGATATTTTTTACGCGAAAATAGATGTTTCTGGAAATTTAGTATGGGCAAAACGAACAGATGTAAATGCAACTAGTTTTTTTTTATCAATTATTTCAATCGCCTCTGATGCCTTAGGAAATGCTTATTTAACTGGTAATTTTAATGGTGTTGTGGATTTTGACCCGAGCCCAGCTACTACTACATTAAACACTACTACTGGCGATTTATTTATTTCTACATTTGATGCTACAGGTAATTTTAAAGGAGCCGCTAACTCTTCAGGATTATCAATGTGTATAGGTACAGACAATTCTGGTAGTGCCTACATTGGAAGTTTTTTTGGTGGTGTTACCACTGATTTTGATTCTGGGCCAGGAACTTCAACATTAACAATAAGTCCTGCTGACCATGCAGATATTGCTATTATAAAATTTAACGCATTTACCACTACTGTTACTGGACCTACAACTATATGTAGTGGAAGTTCTGCAAGCTATTCAATTAATACAATTCCAGCAGCTACCGGTTATACATGGACTGTTCCATCTGGCGCAGTTATAAATTCAGGACAAAATACGCCTACTATTAATGTTACTTTTGGCTCGTCATCTGGAACAATCTCTGTTACTCCAAGTTATACTTGTATTTCTGGGGGATCATCAACTACTCTCGCAGTTACAGTAATTCCAAGTCCAACAGTTAATTTAAGCTCAGTAAGTTTAAATACTATTTGTATTGGTGGAAGTGCAGTAATTATCCCAAGCGGCGCAATTACATATACCTTAATGCCAGGAAGTTTAACGGGAACAAGTTTCACAGTAAGTCCAACATCAACAACAACTTATACTATAAACGGAACAAATACTTCTGGTTGTATTAGTACTTCTTTGTCAAACTTAAAAATTACAATTTATGTTGCACCAACGCCAACAATTGGCTTAGGTTCGGTAAGTTCAGCAACAATATGTTCAGGTAATAGTTCAATAATAACACCAAGTGGTGCTTCTACTTATACATTAATGCCTGGAAGTTTAACTGGAACAAGTTTTAATGTTAGTCCAACTAGTTCCTCTACTTATACAATAAGTGGAACAAGTTCAGCAGGTTGTGTAAGTAGTTCAGCAAGTAATTTAACAGTAACTATTAATGTTAGTCCTACACCAGTAATTAGTGCAGGACCTACTAGGGTTTTAACATGTGCAAGAACTTCTACAACTCTAGTAGGTTCGGGTGGAGGTTCTTATTTATGGGCAGGACCCGGAATAGTAAGCGGTGGAACTACAGCAAATCCAACAATTAATTTGCCTGGTACATACACTGTCTTAGTTACAGCAACAACTGGGTGTACAAATACTGCAGTAGTTACTATAACTCAAAACACAACTACACCTGTTACATCTGCTTCAACAACAGGAAGCGTAACTTGTGTTACAAATACTATAAATTTAAATTCAACCTTGGCTGGAATGAATTACACATGGACTGCTCCAGGAGGTAGTTCAATTACGAGTGGAGTAAATACCCAAAGTGCTATAGGAAATGGTTTAGGAACTTATACGTTGTTAGTACTAAATCCTGTAAATGGTTGTTCAGTTCAAGCAACTACTGCTGCCATTCAAAATACTATTGCGCCAATAGGTTTGAGTGCTGGTTCAAATAGAACAATAACTTGTGGTGCGCCATCAGTAACATTAGCAGGCAGTTACACAAGCCCAGTTGGCACAACAGCAACTTGGCTTGGTGGAGTAAGTGGTTCTTCAACAAGTTTTACAACAA
>CALMMX010000131.1 GCA_937868545.1 uncultured Bacteroidota bacterium | reverse complement strand
TTAATTCAGGAATTCTACTTTCCCAAAAACCATGTATTCCTTTTTGGCCAGTTAATTGTCCATTATAATTTTCGGTAGTATGCAATGGCACATGCGAATCGCCAATATAATGGCCTAAATCTGCGCTGTATTGCAAAATCCTATCAATGTTTTCATCCTTAAAGGCTTGTACTAATTTATAGTAGTGCTTTTCTATTTGCCAAGGTACAATGCCATAAGCCATTAAAGTATCCTCAGTAAATTTAGAAACTGCTGCTTTCCAAAATTTTGGCACACTATCAAAAGCATGTTCTCCATAATGGTCAATATCAATGTAATGTCTTGCTGCTTCTCCTTCAACGCTATACCTTCTTTTATCAGGATCAACAGCATGGTTTGTAACAAATTCTATATGACTTTTATAAAAATTAATCATTTCTGGTGGAAGTGTAAATACTGCCATTCTGTTTATACGCTTATGTCCATAAAACCCCCATGATTGAGATTTTTCTTTAGGTATAAAAATCAAAATGATTATACTAAGTACTGATAATATTAAAATACGCTTTAGCATTTGGTTTGATTATAATGTTATTTTTTAATTTATAGTTCGAGTATATATTTAACTAAATTAATTATTAATTTTTATAAATGTTCCTTTTTGTTTCGTTCCATTTTCGAGTAATATTAAAAAATTGTAGTTACCATTATTATAGTTTTTTATATTTTGGTTTACAAAACCTTGATCATCTGATATAATAGTTTCTATTAACTTTCCAGCTGAATTATAAATAAAAACTGTTGAATTTTTCCCTGTATATAAAATCAAATTGTCTGATACTGGATTATTATATACTATAAATGGTTTTATTTCTTTTATAAATATGGAAGCTGGAATAGAATAATCTCCAGGAGGAATTAAAATCCTGTAAAAATTTTTTTCATTTAGTTTAGGATTTAAATCTGTAAATGAAATAGTTTGATTTTTGCTAGTATTGCCACATATACCAAGGTATTCAAATTTATTACTATATGAAATGGAATCTGTAGAATGTTGTATTGTATAGCCTGTACAATTTGCACCTGGTATTATTTCAAAATTAATTATTGTATTATTTTTAAATTGGGTTAATTTAAAATTTTGAATTCTTGATTGACTCATTATTTCATTATTCATTAATAAAATAAAAAGGTAAATACAATATTTAAAAAAATGAGTCATACTTAATTAAATAAAGGTATTAAAAAAATGCTTATTAGTTGCAAAGCTTTGTTAAAACAAAAAATCCATCAACTTTTAAGAAGATGGATTTTCTATAAAAAAAGGTTAACTAAAATTATTTCTTAGCGTAACGTGTTTTAAATTTATCAATACGTCCAGCAGTATCAACTAACATTTGTTTACCTGTATAAAAAGGGTGAGATGTCATAGAGATATCTAATTTTACTAATGGGTATTCATTACCATCTTCGTGTACAATAGTATCTTTAGTGTCTGCACAAGATTTAGTTAAAAATGTATATCCGTTAGACATATCTTTAAATACAACTAAACGGTAGTTTTCTGGGTGAATTTCTGCTTTCATTTTATTTTAAATTATATTATTCGAAAAATTGGAATGCAAATGTAGTAAAAAACTCTTTACAACCAACATTTTTTTTAAATATAATAAAATTATAGTTTTTTCGTTATGATTGTATAAATTTGAACAATGCTAAAACTTATTCCTTTATTTATTTTAACTATTTGTTTATCAATTAGTTTCGTTGGTTGTAAAAAAGATAAATTGCTTACAGATCCAAATGCAAAACTTTCATTTTCACAAGATTCTGTGCTTTTTGACACTGTTTTTACAACAATTGGCTCTACTACACGACAAATTAGAGTAAGAAATCAAAATAAACAAAAAATAAATATTTCTTCTGTAAGATTGCAAAATGGAAATGTCTCAATGTTTACTTTAAATGTTGATGGAACGCCCGGAAAACTTGTAAATGATGTTGAAATTTTAGCAGAGGATAGTATTTATATTTTTATTCAAGTTAACGTTAACCCAACTAGCTCTAGCAGTCCTTTAATAATTCAAGACAAAATATTATTTGAAGTTAATGGAAATGAACAAAGTATAGAATTAGAAGCTTGGGGCCAAGATGCATATTATCATTTTCCAGATAAAGCAATTCAATATAAAACAGGATTTTTACCTTATTCTACCATTTCGTCAGGTACTAATGTAACTGTTAATTGGCCAAACGATAAGCCACATGTAGTGTATGGTTGGTTAGTGGTTGATTCTACCCAAAAGTTAACCATTGATGCTGGTGTTAAAGTCTATTTTCATCAAAATGCAGGTTTATGGGTGTATAGATACGGTACATTGCAAGTAAACGGCATAAAAGGCAATGAGGTTGTTTTTCAGGGTGATCGTAGAGAGGCCGACTATGCTAATATACCAGGACAGTGGGATAGAATTTGGATTAATGAAGGTCATACCGATAATTACATAAATTATGCAATTATAAAAAATAGTTACATTGGCGTACAAGCCGAAGTATTATTGAGTTTGGCACAACCAAATAGACTTAAATTAACAAATACAGTTATAAAAAATTGTTCGAGATGGGGAATTTATGGGGTTGCTTTTAATTTATGGGGAAGTAATAACGTAGTGGTTAATTGCAAGGAATATTGTGCTGCATTGACGCTAGGTGGTAAATACACATTTTTGCATACAACTTTTGCAAATTATTTTAATCAAGAAGGAGGCAGAGGTACTCAACCATGTGTGCACATCGATAATTTTGATGGAACGAACACCTATCAAATGGACAGTGCTTATTTTGGAAATTGTATTATTGATGGCTCTATTGGCAACGAATTAGAAACAAATTTAAAGCCAGTAGCTCCTTCAACTAAGTATGTTTTTAATTCATGTTTATTGAAAACACCAGCATTTACAGGTACAATGTCGGTAAATAATAAATTTAATTTAAATGCTGATTTTAAGTCTCCTGATAATTATGATTTCAAATTAAATGGCGCTTCAGCTGCAAGAAATATAGGGGATCCTAGTTTGCTAGTAACATTCCCATATATTTTTGTTCAAACGGATATCTTGGGTGCAGTGCGTTCTTCAAGTATTGATGCTGGAGCTTATCAATATTAGTATTTTTTACACCATTGGTAATTAAAATATACATAAAACCATTATATTTGGGTTATGGAATTTTCAGCATCTCAAATTGCACAATTATTAGGAGGAGTTATTGAAGGAAATGAACTCGTTACAGTTTCTAATCTTTCAAAAATTGAAGAAGGTGTTATTGGTACATTATCTTTTTTAGCAAACCCTAAGTATACAAATCATATTTATGATACAAATGCTAGTATTGTAATAGTTAATAAATCGTTAGTTCTTGAAAGGCCAATAAAATCTACGTGCACATTAATTCGTGTGGATGATTCTTATGCAAGTTTTGCAAAGCTTTTGGAAATGTATAACCAAGTTAAAGGCGAAAAAACAGGAATTGAAGACCCATCTTTTATTAGTAAATCGGCTACAATAGGCACAGATTGTTATGTTGGTGCTTTTGCATACATTGGAAATAATGTAAAAGTTGGTAATAACACAAAAATATATCCACATGTTTATGTGGGTGATAATTGTGTAATTGGAGATAACACAACATTATTTTCTGGAGTAAAAATATATCATGAATGTAAAATTGGTAGTTCTGTTGTAGTGCATGCAAGCACAGTTATTGGCAGTGATGGATTTGGTTTTGCGCCGCAAGATGGAAAAGAGTTTGCCAAAGTACCACAAATTGGAAATGTTGTAATTGAAGATAATGTTGAAATTGGTTCTAATTGCTCAATTGATAGGGCTACACTTGGTTCTACTATTTTAAGAAAAGGAGTGAAACTTGATAACTTAGTTCAAATAGCTCATAATGTTGAAATTGGTGATAATACAGTTATAGCTGGTTTATCTGGAGTTGCTGGTTCTACAAAGGTTGGAAAAAATTGTATGATAGCCGCTCAAGTAGGTATTGTTGGCCATATTAAAATTGCTGATGGGGTAAAAATAGCTGGCCAAGCAGGTGTTGGATCTGCAATAGAAAAAGAAAATGAAATTGTTCAAGGTTCACCCGCATTTAGTTTAGGCGATTTTAGAAGGAGTTATGTGTTATTCAGAAACCTTCCAAAATTAAATGATAGAATAAAAGATATTGAAAATAAATTAAAATAAAGCGATAATTAGCCTATTTGGCTAGAAAAAAATAATTAAATATTAAATTAAACTCATTGACAAATATACTCATTGTCAAATTTACTAATTAAAAAATGGCAGATAAACAAAGAACTATTCAAAAAGCAGTATCCATAAGTGGAAAAGGATTACATACTGGTAAGCCAGTAACGTTAACATTTAATCCGGCTGAAATTGGTCACTGGTATAAATTTCAACGTACAGATTTAGAAGGTCAACCAATCATTGAAGCGGATTGTGATTTAGTTGTGGATACTTCGCGTGGTACAACATTAGAACAAAATGGAGCTCGAGTGCATACTACAGAACACGTACTGGCTGCATTAGTAGGAATGGGTATAGATAATTGCTTAATACAAGTAAGTGGTCCAGAAATGCCAATTATGGATGGTAGTTCTTTAAAGTTTATTGAAATACTTGAAGAAGCTGGTATTATTGAGCAAGATGCATTTCGTGATTATTTAGAGTTAGATGAAAATTTAACTTACGAAGATCCAATTAAAAGAGTGGAAATGTTAGCAGTGCCGCAAGATGAAATGCGAGTTACTGTAATGGTAGATTATGGAAGTGAAGTTTTGGGAACTCAACATGCATCAATGTATCATTTAGGTGAGTTTAAAAATGAAATTTCGCCTTGCAGAACTTTTGTGTTTTTAAGAGAATTAGAAGCATTATTAGCACACGACTTAATTAAAGGTGGTGATATGGATAATGCAATTGTGTTAGTTGATAGCGAAATAGCTGAAGATAAATTAAATCATTTAAGAAAAGTATTTAATAAACCTGATGTTGAGGTTAAAGGAAGAGGTGTTTTGAATAATACTAAATTGAGATTTTTTAATGAACCTGCACGTCATAAATTGCTTGATATTGTTGGTGATTTAGCATTAGTGGGTAAACCTTTAAAATTGCACGTGTTAGCTGCCTTACCTGGACATGCTGGTAATGTTGAGTTTGCTAAGAAATTAAAAGCTCTTGCTAAAAAACAACGTATGGAAAGAGATTTTTTAAAATTGGATATGAGTTTACCTCCAGTTTTAAATATTGTTGATATAATGAAAATTTTACCTCATCGCCAACCAATGTTGTTGATAGATAAAATTATGGAATTATCTGAGAAACATGTGATAGGAGTAAAAAATGTAACCTTAAACGAAGAATTTTTTAAAGGACATTTTCCTGAAAACCCTGTTATGCCTGGTGTTTTTTTAATTGAAGCCATGGCGCAGTGTGGTGGAGTTTTAGTTTTAAAAACAGTTCCTGATCCAGAAAATTACTTAACTTATTTCATGAAAATTGAAAGCGTTAAATTCAAACAAAAAGTAATTCCTGGTGATACAGTGGTGTTTAGTTTAAAATTACTTTCTCCTATTCGCCGTGGTATTTGCGAAATGAGAGGGGTTGCTTATGTAAATAACAAACCAGTAATGGAAGCAGAAATGATGGCTCAAATTGTAAAAGTAAAAGAAACTGAAGTTAAAGCAACAGATAAGCAATTAGCTAATTAAATAATAGTAATAAAGTATTAATTTATGATATCACCCTTAGCAAACGTTAGTTCTAAAGCTAAAATAGGTAATAATGTTACCATTGAGGCTTTCGCAACTGTTTATGATGATGTAGAAATTGGAGATAATACTCATATACATCCAAATGCACTAATTTATCCTGATACAATAATTGGATCAAACTGTCAAATATTCCCTGGTGCAATAATAGGTGTTGTTTCGCAAGATTTAAAATATAAAGGCGAAAAAGCAATAACAGTTATTGGTAATAATACCATAATTAGAGAATATGTAACAGTTCATAAAGGAACTTCTGATAGAATGACAACTAAAGTTGGAGACAACTGTATGCTAATGGCTTATGTTCATGTTGCCCACGATTGTATTATTGGGAACAATGTTATTTTGGCTAATTACACAGGTTTAGCAGGTCACGTTACAATTGATGATTTTGTTATTTTAGAAGGCATGTGTGCAGTTCAACAATTTGTGCATATTGGAGCACATAGCTTTTTAGCTGGTGCCTCTAAAGTTAGAAAAAATGTACCGCCATACATTCGTGTGGCAAGAGAGCCACTTCAATACATTGGTGTTAATACAGTTGGTTTAGCTCGCCGTGGTTATGAAAAAGAAGTTATAAATCAAATTGAAGATATTTATCGCTTAATTTTTGTAAGAGGTCATAACATCACTAACGCTCTCGAATTAGTTAATTCTGAATTGCCAGATACAAAATATAGAAATCAAATTGTGGATTTTATTAAAAATTCTACTGATGGAATTATAAAAGGAATTTAATTTTAAATACGAGTTAATATAGAATAGTAACTCAAGCGATTAACTCATAAAAATAATAAAATGTCACGCATACTTACAGGAATACAAAGTACAAACATTCCTCATTTAGGAAATATATTGGGAGCTGTAATGCCTGCTATTGAATTAAGTAAACAACCTGGTAACGAATCCTTTTTATTTATTGCCGATTTACATTCATTAACTACGCAAAAAGATGCTCAATCTAGAATTAACAGTGTAAATTCTGTTGCTGCAACTTGGTTGGCATTTGATTTTGATACTGAAAAAAATGTATTGTACAGACAAAGTAGAATTCCGGAAGTGTGTGAATTAACTTGGTATTTAAGCTGTTTTACACCTTTTCCAATGTTGGCAAATGCCCATTCATTTAAAGATAAATCAAACAGGTTAAGTGAAGTATTTACTGGCTTGTTTACTTACCCAGTGCTTATGGCAGCTGACATTATTTTATATGATGCAGAAATTGTTCCTGTTGGTAAAGATCAAGTACAACACATTGAAATTACAAGAGATATTGCAAGTAAAATTAACTTCCATTATAACAAAGAAATTTTTGTTTTGCCAACAGCAAAGATAGATGAGCAGGTAATGATTGTGCCAGGTACTGATGGCCAAAAAATGAGTAAATCGTATAATAATTATATCAATATATTTTTGCCAGAGAAAGAACTTTTAAAATCAGTAAAAACAATTATTACAGGTAGTACTCCACTCGAAGAGCCTAAAGATCCAGATACTTGCAATGTATTTAAATTGTTTAGCTTATTGGCTAATCAAAATCAAATAGAAGAAATGAGATCGAATTATGCTAAAGGTGGTTATGGTTATGGTCATGCTAAAACTGCTTTATATGAATTAATACTTTCTAAATTTGAAAAACCTCGATTACGTTACAACGAATTAATGAATAATACTAGTCTATTAGAAAAAGAGTTGCAAGTGGGAGAAGCTAGAGCGAGAAAGTTAGCTCAAGAGAAATTGAAAGTGGTAAGAGAAGTATTGGGTTTTTAATGCATGTAAAATTGTCACTTTAAATAAAAAAAATCATTATTAATTAAAAATAAAAGCCGTATGAGGAAAAATATATTATTAGCAGTCTTTTCTGTTATTTCAATTTTCGTTTATTCACAAGAAACAGATTTGAAAAAGATAAAACTAATTGAGCCAATTTTGAATACTGATTCAATTATGCAAGTTGGAATTAAGTTTCATGACAGTGAAAAATATACCGAAGCTATTGCAGAGTATGAGAAAATTAATGAAAATGATTCAAACTATGTGTTAGCTCAATTAGAACTTGCAAATACTTATTCTGCATTAAAAAAAGATTCTGTGGCACTTAAAATTTGTAATGCAATAATTACAGATTCTCCAAGTTCTATTATCGAGAAAATGCTATTACAAGCAAAATCTTATGAGGGATTAAAAGATTTTCAAAAAGCTGAATCTATTTATAATGAAGGTATCAAAAAATTCCCCTTATCTCCTCGATTTTACCATGAGTTAGCAATTAGTTATTTTAAACAAAAAAAATATAAAGAAACACAAGCAAATTTTATTAAAGCGCTAGAAGTAAATCCAAATTATGCACCAACACATTTTCAACTTGGTTTTTTTGCTTTAAAGGAAAAGAAAATTATTCCTGCAATGCTAGCATTTCAATATTATTTGTTGCTTGATAATTACAGTCAAAGAGCTCAAAATGTAGTAAATTACCTTGAGCAAATTGGAGATGATGCTGTGAAGTATGAAGACATGGAGTTGTTTGAACCTATTGATCAAAATGATGATTTCTCTGACTTAGAATCAATTGTAAGATCAAAAGCCGCATATAGTGATAAATTTAAATCTAAAGTTGGTGTAAATTTCAGAGTGTTAAAACAAATTCAAGTTGTATTAGATAAATTGGAATTTAATGCTGAAGATAAAGGCTTTTATAATCAGTATTATGCAAAGTATTTTAAAGAATTAGTTTCTAAAAATTTTACTGAAACATATTTATATTACATTTTATCAGAAATGAAAATTGAGGATGTAAATAAATGGGTGAAAAATAATAAAAGTGATGTCGAAAAATTTGGAAAATGGCATGGTGCATATTTAAAATCTAATAGATATGCTACAAAATCTAATGTTGACGGTAAAGATATTGATGCATTTAAATATTATAATAGCAACGAATTAGTAGGAATTGGTAATTACGACGAAAATAATAACCCAAGTGGTTATTGGAAATTTTATTTTTCTAAAACTGGAGTTCTAAAATCGGAAGGAAATTACAATAGTAAATTTGAACGCGAAGGCAAGTGGAAATACTATTATCCAAATGGTATAGTAAAAGAGAATTGTAATTTTAAAAATGATAAGTTAGATGGGGAATATTTTAAATATGCATATAATGGAAAGCCATTACAAAAATTAATGTATAAAGAAGGTAAGTACGATGGTCTTCAAACACTATATCACATTAACGGAAGTATTAAAAATACATATTCATATGTTAATGGTCTTATTTCAGGTGAAGAAACAGAATACCATACCAATGGAAAAATAAAATATAAAGCATTATTAACTGATGAAAAATTATCTGGCGAAGTGGTAGTTTATTATGATAATGGTTCTGTACAAAAGAAAATAAATTTCGTAAAAGGTAATCAAACAGGTAAGGCAGTTGAATTTCATAAATACCCTAAAGATGTTGTTTCTGGTGAAGGTAATTATGAAAATAACACTCCTGTTGGTGAATGGAAATATTACTATGAAACTGGTAAAATAAGTTCAATAGGAACCTTAAATAAAAAAGGTCAAAAAGAAGGAGTTTGGAAGGAATACGATACTAAAGGAAATTTAATTTCTGAAGATAGTTATTCTGATGGTAAGTACGAAGGGCCTTCTAAAAATTATTATGCTAATGGTAAAGTATACGAAGAGTATGTTTACCGTCGTGGTAAAATAAATGCATACAAGTATTTTGATAAAAATGGTACTTTGGTTAAAGAGTTTATAAAACAAAAAAAGGATTTTAGTTTCGAACTATATAACAAAAACGGTACACTTCGTAAATCTGGTAAATTAGTTGATGATGTTTTTGATGGTTTAATTAATTCTTATGACTTTGTTGGTGTAAAAACTGAAACTACTGAATATAAAGATGAGAAAAGAGTAAATAAAGAATATACTTATTTCAGTAATGGTAAGGTTCATGACGAAACTCCACTTGTTGATGGTAAAGTTCATGGATTGTTTAATGAATATTTTGTGAATGGAAAAATATTAACTCAAGGTTACATGGTAAACGGTGTTGCTCAAGGTTACTGGTTTTATTATGATAGAATGGGACTTTTAAATGATATTAAATATTTTGTTGATGGTGAACAATACGGATGGCAAAGGAATTTTGCATGTAATGGTAAAGTATTTAAAGCAGAATTTTTTAACCAAGGATATATTTTAAAAAGATGTTATTTTGATACATTAGGAAATATTACTCAACGATTAAATTATGATAGTACAGCAGCATTTACTTTTACTGTTCCAAACTTTGATGGCAATGTAGCTTATAAACGTCCAATCCAAAATAACTACTTAAATGGCACATCAATAAATTATTATCCTAATGGAAAAACTCATACAGAAAGAACTTTTGTAATGGATCAAGAAAATGGTAATTCAAAATACTTTGATGTTTATGGTAATTTATCTAAAGATGAAAATTATGATTATGATAAATTAAATGGTAAGTATGCAACCTATGATAACAAAGCTTTAGAATATACTGCAACCTATTTAAATAATCAATTAATGGGTGAAGCAATAGATTATTTTTATAATGGAAAACCATATGTAAAAACTAGTTACGAATACGATAAAGCTATGGGGCCACAAACGTATTATGATTTAAATGGAAATGTTGGTTTCGTAAGAAATTATGACTCAGATAATTTTGAATCTTATACTTATGAGGGAGAAAATGGTCAGCTAGTTGCTCCAATAGAAATTAATAAACCTAATATGGATATTAAAAGTTTTTACAAAAATAAGAAAGCGGGTATGACTTTTTCTCTAAAAAATGGTGATAGAGAAGGTTTATTGGTGTTTTATGATGCAAATGGTGCAAAAGTAACCGAAGAGAATTATAGCGAAGGTTATTTAAACGGGCCACGTACAACGTATTACCCATCAGGTAAAGTTAAATCTAAAGCAACTTTTTATTTTGGAAAGTTTGATGGATTATATACCGAGTATTATGAAAATGGAAATAAAAAAGAAGAGCTAACTTTCTTAAACGGTAGCAGACATGGTAACTCAACATATTATGATATTAACGGTAAGCAAACTGTAAAGTATTTTTATTATGATGATTCAGCTTATAAAATTGTTAAGTAAAAGAAGAGAATCATATCTATAGTTTTTGTATTAATTAGTGGAGTAATAATTTCGCAAAATAGAGAGTATTACAATAATTTAGTTGCAAAAT
>CALMMX010000130.1 GCA_937868545.1 uncultured Bacteroidota bacterium | reverse complement strand
TTTAATTCAAATAAGGTTGAAGAACACTATTATTAATAATAAAAAAGACGTTAAATTTTTTGATAAAAAGTTAAAAAAATATTGAAAAATTAAAAAAAACAAAAAAAAATAAACAATTAAAAACGTCTAAAATGTCGTTTCACCGAGTATTTAGGTTATTGGTAGAAAAAAAGTATCAATTGATATATAAGGAATTAATTTTGATTATTCATTTAAAATAAAAAACAATCCTAAAATATTATGCTATGCAAAACAAATTAAAAAATAAAATAGAAAAAGTGCCTCTATTTCTATTCGTATCAAAAAGCATGTTACTGTTTGTTGTTATTTTATTTTCCACTACTATTTCGGGACAAAGTGTTATTACTCCTCAAATTATGGAAGTGAATACGTATATTTCTTCGCTGAAAACTATGGAACAAAATACCCCAAGCAATTTTTCGAATGCCAAAAATGTTTACAATCTTGTAAATGATGTGCAACCATCCGTATATTATTATTTGGGAGTAGTAAAGACTTTTGGCGAAAAGCCAATTTGTCTATTTACCGATTTCAATTCCTTGCAAAGCATTGATAATCCTGATATTTTGAAAAACAATATTGAAATTGTAAAACTAAAAATAGATGATTCGAATGATTTGAATTCGAAAATTGATTTGCTTTTATTTTCAGATTATAAAAATTTAAAATACATATATATAGTTTCGAACTTAGCAATAAATAGCCAAACAATCGCCAATATGATTAGCAATTATAACGAGAAATACAGCATTTTTTATTCTATTGATAAAGGAGAATAATCGACTTAAAACTTATATTATTATGAAAAATATATACCCTAAAAATTTTAAGATTAAAGGCTTTTGGCATTCCGCTTTACTAATTATAGCTTTTTTAGCAAATACATTTATTATAAATGCTCAAGTTGTAAAACCATTTACACAGAGAACTTCGTCCTATACACCATCGAAAAAAATCTATAATATAAAAGGTGATTTTATGATGATTGGGAATACCAACCTCACCCTTCAAAATTATGGAGCAACCTTCAACAATCATGATGGTTCAATGGTTTATGTAGATATTGATGATGATGGAACAACTTTGAATTCCTCGTCGGCCACTTTAGGATTTTCGACTGAAAACGGAGCTATACCAAGCTGCTCAAAAATTATTTATGCTGGATTATACTGGACTGGAAGATCTAGTGCTACAAATACTCCGTTTAGTGTTACTAAAATGGTAAAAGACGGAGGTTCAACAACGGTAAATAAGCCAAATTTAACTTTTACAAGTGGTAATAATATTACTAATACCAATTATACTTTAGCTATTACAAGAGCTGGAACATCATCTGGTCGTAATCCTGTTTATACTTTTTCAGGAAACGGACATACCTATGTTTTCAATTATACGAATACAGCTTCGCCAACAACTGTCACACTTTCTGTTGATGGTGGAACTGCTACAAATGTTCCTGTAACAATTGTTGTATCAGGAAATACAGCAACGGCTACATTATCAACTCCGTATGTTATTGCTGATGGAACAGTAAATTTGACCATAAATAAACTCATAAGAGATACTGCAACTAATCCATCAAACTACACAAGTTTACCCAATGCGGCAAATGTTTCGGTTTCAGGAACAATACCTAGTTATACTTCACTAACAAAAACTTTAGACAAAACAAAAGTTTTATTAAAAGGCCCAGGTGCAGCTACATATACACAATTTACAGCAAATGCATCAGATATTAATTATCCAACAGGAGGAACAAATCCTGGTAATAACATATTTGTTGCTTATACAGAAATTACTGATTATGTAAGGACTTATGGTATTGGAAATTATTTTGCTGCAGATATTGCTTTACTAGAAGGTAATTCTGGAAATGCAGGTAATTCTGGTGGTTGGGGAATGATTGTAGTCTATGAAAATTCATTGATGAAATGGAGAGATGTCACCATTTTTGATGGGTATGCTTATATGCAAAGCGCTACTGGAGCAACATTACTAAATGTTTCAGGTTTTAATACGGTACAAACAGGAAATGTTGGAGTGAAATTAGGTTTAATGGCCAGTGAAGGTGATGTTGGGCTTGCAGGAGATTATTTCAGAATTCAAAATTTGAATACTGCAACATACAGTGCTTTGAGTCATGCTGGAAACAGTACAACAAATTTTTTCAATTCCTCGATTGCTATTGGTGGAAACACGAGAAATCCAAATTTAATAAATAATACGGGTATAGATGTCAGTATGTTTAATGTGCCCAATACTGGCAATTCTATAATAGCAAATAATCAAACTTCTACTAATTTTCAATATGGTACAAATAGTGATATTTATTCTATTTTTACAATAGCAATGGCTGTAGATGCCTACATTCCAGATGCTATAGCCATCATAACTCCTCCTCTTGTTAATGGGCTCCCAGTAGGTGCAGGCCCAATTACGGTGACTCCTGGTCAAATACTGGATATAAAAGTTCAATTAAAAAATCAAGGTTCCGAAGCAATAAATAATACAAAATTTGTAATTGAATTGCCTTACACAACTACCTTTGAAGTAGGTAGTTTATCAAAAAATGTTTATGTGGGTACTCCAAGCCCCAATAATTATTATTATTTAGATCCAACAAGTGGTGGTGGACCAAATGGATCAATAATCTATGATTATGGGACATTACCATTAACAGCAGATCCAAATACAGTCATTGCAGATTTTTCTTTTAAAGTAAAAGTAACAACTGATTGCGCCATTCTTAAAAATCCAAATTGTATTGCAACAGTTCCTGTTTCAGGTGCCATTAGTGGTACAGGTGCGAATTCTGGTGTGAATTTTGACAATAAACCATTCATTATAGGTTACACTAATGAAGGAGTTTGTGCAGGACAGCCCATATTAAATCCGATAAGCATAACTATTGATCCAACAGCCTACCTCGCAACACATTGTTCGGATGTAGCTGCTACCCAGGAATTTATTTTTTGTACAACAAATGCAACAATTCCTATTACATCTATAAGTAGTGGATTTCCTCCGGGTTCTCGATTTTATAGTTCAATTCCAATAACTGGAGCTACAGAATATACAATCTCTAACCCTTTTCCAGCTACTCAAGGAACTGTAATATATTATGCAATTCCTCCTGGACCAGATACTGGTTGTTATTTTTCATTTAAAATAACTGTAACTACTGCACCAACAGCACCAGCTTCAGGTGGAGACCAAACAGAATGTGAGACTACTCCAATACAAACGCTTACTGCAACTGCTACAGGTGGAACTATTACTTGGTATACAGCTGCAACAGGTGGAACTTTGGTGGCTAGTCCAACTTTGAATACTGTAGGAACAGTAACTTATTATGCTCAGTCTTCAACTGGTACTTGTCCAAGTTTGACTAGAACAGCTGTGACTTTGACAATTAATGCAAAACCAATTGCTGTATTTGAACCAACTTCCGATATTACTGTGGCTTGTGGTGAAGTAACAACCAGCTCACTTAGTTATACAAATAACTCTCTCACATGTCCAATAAGCGGCTCTGTAACTTCAACACTTAGTCCTATTCCTTCTGCTTGTGGAGGTCCAGTGACAGAAACTTGGACATTTACAGATCCAAACGGAAGAACCATAACAAAAACTAGAACGATTACTGTAAGTCCTTCGGCTTTACCAACAATGACTGCTCCAGCTGCTATTACTGTGGCTTGTGGCGCTATACCTGCACCTTCGACTATTGCTT
>CALMMX010000129.1 GCA_937868545.1 uncultured Bacteroidota bacterium | reverse complement strand
AATAACGTAACCACTTATGATGGTACAAAGTTTACAGGATTAGCTAAAGGTGTTGATGGACCTTGCAAAGGTTTGGCGTCTGATGGAAAAAATATTTATGTAGCAGGCGATTTTACAGTTGTAAATAAAGGAACAGACGGAGCAGGCGAACTCAAAAGTCCTCGTATTGCTAAATGGGATGGTTTAAAATGGGTTAGCTTAGGCGAACAAACGGTTGATAGACAAGTATTTTGTGCAGCAACAAAAGATGGTAAATTATATATTGGCGGAAACTTTACTAAAATTGGTGGAACTATAGATACAAAAGGCATTGGAGTTTATGACGGCAAAAAATGGAGTGCATTAGGAAATGCACAATTTGACAGGGCGGTTACTGTTATGACTTTTTTTGGTAAAGATTTATACTGCGGTGGTATTTTTACTTTAAACGGTGACGAACCAATGGAGCGTTTTGCTAAATGGGATGGTACTAAATGGAGCGAAGCAGTGCCTCGTGGTTTAAGAGGTATTAATGCAATGGCTAGCACAGATAAAAATTTAGTGTTAGGTGGTGAATTTGGTGTTAAATTATTTGATGGAACAAAATTAATTGATATCCCAGGAGCACCTGAAGGTAATGTATCAGGCGTATGTGTAGATGGTGATAAAATTTATATTTGTGGCGCTATTAAAACTCTTAAAATTGGAAAAAAAGAAGTGCCAACAGGTGGCATAGCAATGTGGGATGGCACTAAATGGAATGCGTTCCCAGAAATACCATATTCATTTTTTAAATGTATGGCAATTTATAACGGCGTACTTTATGTAGGTGGCGAAGTTACTGATGGAATTGCAAAATTTGAAAATGGTAGTTGGGTTAAAGTTATCCAGTAATCATATATTTTAAAATCGAATCCGCTGTTAGAGAAATCTAGCAGCGGATTCTTTATTTCTATTGAAAGGTACAAAAACTCAAAACCCTTTTTCGTCAATTCAAAACAGGGTTTGGTAAAAGGACTTAAAAAATGCCGTTGTATTTATAGAAATTTGGGCTGAATCTTAAAAAATAAATTATGAAAAAATTATTACTTACAATGATTACGCTTAGTGCATTGTTTTTTGCTGCAAATGCTCAAACATTAAATGCATTTTCAACACAAAATATTACTTATCAAAGCGCTGATGCAAGTTTTTTCTTGAATCCAAATTGTGCAAATGGCGCAACGTTTAATGTAGAGTATTCTACAAATGCAGGATTTTCTCCATTTACAAACGCTGGTGGCGGTTCAGTTGCAAATGTTGGTTTTACAAGGGTTGTAAATTTAGCTGCATTACAGCCTAGTACGCTTTATTATTGGAGAGTTAGGGTTCAATTGGGAACTAATTGTTCTAGCACACCTATTATTTCTGCTACTCAAAGTTTTTCAACATTAGCAGCACCAACACCATCTGTGCCTTCAATTACAAGCATCGGGTCGACTGTTTCGTCTAATTCGGCTACAATTTCTTATGTATTAAACGCAAATCTGGGAGCTACAACATCACTTATAAACTATGGTTTATCAAGTGGTAATTTATCAAGCCAGGTTACTGGGGCATCGGCATCCGGTAGCGCTGCAACGCCTGCAAACACAAACATTATAGGTCTTACGCCTCAAACAGTGTACTATTATCAAATAGTAGCAACTAATAGTGTTGGAACAACAAGCAGCAGTGTTTTAAGCTTTACTACATCTGCTGTATTTGTACCACAAATTATTGCAGAATATGATTTTGATAATACCTACAATAATATACTTGGTGGAAATCCATTTACTGCAAATGCAGGAACATCATTTGTAACAGGTAGAAATGGTATTACAAATGGAGCGTTAAATATAAATAGTACTGGCTCTACTGCAACTATTACTGGATTACCTTACGGAAACTCTCCAAGAACAATTACTTTTTGGGCTAAAGTAAATGTTATGAGATCGGATTATAATATGACCTTTCGTTATGGGCAATTTTCTAATTCAAATGCCATGGGCGGTTCTTTCAAAGGAGATAATGCCATGTTTTTGGGTTACAATAATAATTTAACGGTAGCAAACTCAAATGTAGCTGGAACATGGTATTATTTTACTTATACTTATGACGGTACTACTGCAAAAATTTATAAAAATGGTGTTTTAGCAGGATCAGGTGCATATGCATGGAATACTTTAAATAATTCGGCTATGTTCAGTTTAGGTACTGGAGTTGGAGGAGAGTTATGGTTTAATGGAGCAATTGATGAATTAAAAATTTATAACTATGCCATTTCAGCTACTGAGGTTGGTTACTTATATAACGATAGTCCTTGCGCAGGAGTTGGAGTAAATGCTCCAACAAATACTACGGCTGCACAAAATTTGACTATTTGTTCTGGTCAGTCGGCAACATTAACCGCTACTGCCAATGGTGTTATTGATTGGACTGGTGCAGGAACCGGAACAGGACCTATATTTGTAACACCAACATTAACAGCTAATACTACTTTTACTATAACAAATACAGAAACTGGTTGCGCTTCGGAGCCAACTGTTTTAACGGTATCTGTAAGCGCCATACCTTTTACGCCTATGTTTACAGGTCCAGCATCTATTTCTATTTGTTCAGGAAACACAGCTTCTTTAACGGCAGCTAGCACTGGAACTATTTCTTGGTTTGCATCACCAACAGGCACTACAGCTTTAACAACAGGTACAGTTTATACAACACCAATTTTAACCAATAATACATCTTATTACATATCTACAACATCTAATGGTTGCGAAAGTGCTCGTGCTGTAAAAACAGTAACTGTTAAACCTATACCTACAGCCCCAGTAGATGCAACAGTTTCTCAAGGAGGTTCTTTAAATATATGCTCAGGACAATCAACCACATTGTTTAATCTTAATTATGTTAATTGGTACACTCTGCCAACTGGAGGTTCCATTGTTAATTCTGGTACACAATTCAGTACTCCAAGTCTTACAACTAATACAACATATTATATTGAATATAATCCAAATGGATGCCCTTCATCACTTACAGCTATTACAGTTACTGTGTCTACTTGTACAGACATTATGAAAGCACAAGAGTTGAGTTCAATTTCATTACAACCAAACCCTGCATCCACGTATTTTAATTTAAATAATGTTATTGAAGGAACATCTGTTAATGTAATTGATGTAACAGGAAAAGTGGTCATCTCCAGTTCAGTTATTGAAACAGATAAAACAATGACGTTTGAAACTAGTAATTTATCAAACGGTATTTATATCATTCAATTAAAAAATAATGGAGCTGTAGCTCAAAAGAAGCTTGTAATAAGCAAATAGTAAATGCTGGAGTAG
>CALMMX010000128.1 GCA_937868545.1 uncultured Bacteroidota bacterium | reverse complement strand
TCACCACTGGGTTTATGCGCATTTATTAGAATGTTTAAAAATGTTTCCAATCTTTTATTGATTGTATCATCAAAAAAGTCAATATAAATTAGTGCAATTAAAAAATCCCAATCTTCATCATTAATTTTACTTTCATAAAAGAAATCAAAAAGATTTTCAAGTATTTTACTATTATAATATTTATTTATTTTGTTATTGTTCAATAAAGTGTGTAAATAGTCTATTGATATTTCTGAGTTTAAAGATTTTAAAATATTACAAATTAAAGTAATTTCATTTGAGTATGCACCTAAAACAAAATCCGCAATAGAAGGATTAAAAAGAACATATTCATATTGGTCATTTCCAATCTGATTTCTATTCAATAATGATTTTGTTGCAAGTTTTCTTACCGATTCAAAACTTTTATCAGAATTATCTCCGAAATTTGAAGGATGAATTTTCAGAAATGTATTATAAGAATCTCTCAAATTTTCTTCAGATATTTTACCGTTATTAAAAACGGTTAAAAATGTAAGTGCTCTTACAAAATCATCTGTTTGATTTTGAAAATATCCTTCCCAAATTACTTTTGGGTTATTGAGCCTTTGAAGAATATAAGACCAATAGTCTTCTGATTTAATTTCACCAATAACAGATGAATCAGTTATAAATTCGATAATTCTAGGATTAAAATTCTGGTGTTTGATTATGTCTTTATATCTTTTATCTTTATAAATTACATCAATGAATTCTTGTGGCAATTTTGAATGATAAATATGATTATATAGAATTTTAGCTTTATCTATATTAGTTAAATTTTCAATTGTAAGAAGAAATTCGTTTTCTCTTATTTTTAAATTTTGAAAAATATGACTTAAACTATATGCTTTATTTAAAATGTTTGTTCTTGATGTAAGAATAAATTTTTTACTATTATCTTTTCTAATTCTATTAATAAATTTGACAATATGAGAGTCCTTTTTATTATTAATAGCGTCATAAATATTACTTCCTAAGAAGTCGTCACAATAAAAAAGAATTTTCTTTTGTTCATTTTCGCGATACAAACTTTCAGCTTCGCTTATATTTTCTTCTATATCACAAAACTCATAACCTTTTGCTGTATATAGAATTGCCAGATTATCAGCAAGTGTAGTTTTGCCGATACCTGGTTCACCAGTCAGAATTACAACATTATTTTCTTCTAAAATTTTGAATCCCTTATTATGATTTGCAGTAACTACATATCTGTAAGAATTTTCTTCAATTTCTCGGATTGTAAATTGACTTCTACCTTTTATTGCATTATTAATTAGAATATCTAACACACTTGTACTAGTAATCCAAAGTTTATAGTTTCTTTCGACAACGTCCTGATTTTCTCTTTTAGATAAGAATGAATTTAAATCTTCTTGTCCCCAAATATCACTTTCATCTTGAATGTATGTTTTAAAAAGATTTAGAATTTCTATTTTATTAATTCTAGAAAGTGTTTTTGACGTAATAAATATATATTTATGTGGATTTAGATTTTTTACTTTGGCTAATTCTTCGGTTTTTAATTTTGAAATTAATTGAGGATAAGGAGTTGAAAAATAATGTTTGCATTGTATAATGCCCTCTTTCTTATCTCCAATCCAGAATCTACCATCAACCCCTCCATCTTTTCCAGACTTAAATATCTCAACTTTTATGTTATGTTCTTTTGCAATAACAGATGCTGCTAAAATTTCAAATTCTCTGTCATTTAATTTTGAGTAGTCATATTCCATTATCTAAATTAGTTTGATCCAAATTTATGGAATTTAATTCTCAATTATTTGGATGGCTTTGTTGTAAAATTATCGCTAACTTGTTTATACCCCTGATTTATTACAGTTATATATATTATCAAATTTAATCTTTTAATTACAAACAATCAAAGTTTATCTTTAGGCAATCCAATAAAAAAGCCCCACTCAAATAGAGTAGGGCTTTAACTTCAATGGTGGTTTATTATTGTTTAATTAGTTTAGAAATACTGGTATTTCCATCTATTGTAACATTTACAAAATACATTCCATTAGCAAAACGTGCTAAATCAACCGGAATATTTAAATTACCATTTAATTGTCCGTAATCTTTAGTAGAAACTACTGCACCATTACTATTATAAATAGTTACGGCAACAGCTGATTCTTTTTGTAAATTCAATAATATGTTTGATGAATTACTTGCTGGATTTGGATAAATTTTTACAGTTGCATCTGGTGCAAAAGCTGTTTCATAAATACCAACTCCTGTGCCTGTTCCACTTACAAAACCATTTGTAATGGCTTGTGCCATAGTTGCTGTTCCTGCATTATCAATTTTACCTGTTGGGTCAATAAATAATCCTATTACATTAATTTGTGTATCATCATAAGTTGCTGGTAATGTAAACGAAAATGTGTATGTAAATACTGTTCCTGCTACTGCACTTGTTCCTGCTGCATTTGCAATACCTGCAAAACTTGGACTAATAAAACGTGCCACATGGTCGTAATGCATTGTAGCTGCTGGTACTGGGTTTGGTAATGATTCAAAACCACCCATTGGACCTGAACCACCACCTGCATAAGCATTTGATTGATTATAAGAACTACCAGTTCCTGTTACATCATCTTCTGTAATTACACAAGCTAATTTATAGTTTCCAGTAATTGCAGTTTGTACTGTAGTAGTAACCGATACATTTAATACACGTGTAGTTGAATTATAAGTTGCTCCATTTTTTAAAACTGCTTTTGGTGCAATTACTACTCTCGATAATAAATCTGTTTCAATAGCACTTGGGTCAATAGATGGTAAACGATCTACTATAGCTTTTGGATAACCTGTAATTAAAGCTCCAATTGCTGCATCATATGCTGTAACAACCATTGGGTCGCCATTATGAACTGCTATTGGTGCAAAAAAGCCAGTGTATTTACTTGTCATTAAATCCATATAAACAGCACCACGTGGGCACCATTGGCACCATGTACCTGTTCCTTCTTCGGCAACTACTACTTTACCTGCTGCTGGTGTAATTGGTGTTACAGTTGTAGAACTCACATTATCAACTGGTTCAGCATCTGCACCTAAACCATTAACATTAGTAACGGTTGCTGTAAATACATTTGGTCCTGTTGTTAAAGTAAAAGGGCTTGTAATGTTTATTACTGTAGAGCTTAATGATGCTAAGGTTAATCCTGTTACATTTTGCCCTACTGGTGTTCCTCCATTTTGCGATACTGCTAATGAAAACGAATTGATTACACTTGTTCCTAAGTTTCTAACTGTAATAGCTGGGTTTCTTGTTTGTCCTGCTAATCCATTAGATACGTTTACTAAATTTAATGCAGCGTTTAATGCTGGTAATGTATATGGTGCAACGTTATACGAAACATCATCTACCCAATAACTTGCTGTTGCATCTGGAGGATAAATATCAATACCCCAAACTTGATTGTTTGTGTTTGACCAAGTTCCTTGTGATGTACCATTAATTAATAACTCCCAAGTATTGGTGTTAAAGTTTGCTTTTATAGTTAATTCAAACCATGCACCAAACGGATGAGTTCCTGTTAACTTCGTAGTACCCGAATTTTCTATTCTTACAGCTCCAGTGTTTGTCATATAACAATCAAGTGAGTACATATTTCCAATGGTTGAGTTTCCTTGAAAATTAAAATACCCATCTTTTCCTGTAGGAATTTTGAACCAACTTGTAAATGTAAATTGCCCTGTACTCAAGGGAGTAGTAGTGGTAAATGGTAGTACTACATCTTGTGGGCCACCTGTTGAAGAGGTTGATGAAAAATAAATAGATTTTGATCCTCCCGATGTGTGATTATCTGTATTAACAACAGCAACATCTTCTGTTCCACCGCCAACTGCAGATGACCAAGTTCTCCAATCGGGAGATTGAACACCTAATAAAGGGGTTGTTAATGTATAGGTTTCAAATGAATCTGAAAAAGTTTGAGCTTTTGCAGAAAGTAATGATACCAAACATGAAATTGATAATAATAGTTTTTTCATTTGTATAGTTTTAGATTTAAAGTAAACTTATTAATTAATGATTTATAAAACAATTCATTTATTGATAATAATAATAAAGCTAAGAAATGGCCTTTTTATTACCTTGTTTTTTTATGACTTCCATTTCTACCTGTAAATTGCGTAGCATATTCATAATACTGCTCACATTTAGCTCTTCTTCTCTGTAATCTGTCATATTAATACAACACGTGTATTCCCAAAGTTCTACAATATCTTTTAAATTAACATTATAAGGTTGGTACATTTTATTATCTGAATGGCATTCTAAAAATCCTTTTTTAGTATTTAAATTAAAAATACGTTTATAAGATAAGCCATCATCTTTAGTAACTACTATATACGTATGCCCGTTTTTCACTTCTTCAAGTTTTTCAACGTATTTAGCTACTACAAACGAACCTTCTTTTATTGGAGGCATACTATCACCTTTAATAGGAAATGCACGATGCTTACCTGTAGGTAAAAAAGGAAGTTTCATTCTTGGCAAGCGTTCAATATAATTATGATCGGAATAGATACGTAAATAGCCTGCACTTGCTTTTAATGGTACAAGTTCTACAACATCTCTGCCATCTTCATCAATTAATACCGGAAATAGCATACGGTTTTTTCCAATTTTCATTAATCCATCTAAGCTAGTTTTAGTTAAATCACCTCTTACTAAAGCATCAACTGCTACATGAAAATAATCCGAAATAGAAATTAATAAATCTATCGATGGTTCATTTCGGTTTTCTTCATAAGCTCCTAACCTAGAACGGGTAATCCCTAAATTGTCTGCTAATTGCTCTTGCGACAAGCCTTTTTGCAAACGCAAGTATTTTAAATTACTAAAAACTTTACTCATATTTTTAAATTGCTACAAATTATAGCACTAATATACTACATTAGATAGTATATTTGCAAAGAGTTTTTGTTAAAATTTAATTTTTGTTGTTCACATGGTTTTGTAAATAAGTCAATACTCATTTTATAAAACCCAAAAAGGCTGTCTTTTTAAATAAGACAGCCTTTTTAAATTTAGTTTAAAGGTTGTTTTCCAAAAAATAAGTAGAAAAAATAGTAAAATTGACTTTTTATAAAGTGCCTAAATAAACCCAAAATTGTATATTTGTTTTTTATACATTTTAAAAACACATTATGATTGAACTTTTTAAACATTTAATGCCATTAGATTTAAACTGGATTATTACAAATTATCAAACAGCTATTTATATTGTGTTGTTTTTGGTAATTTTTATAGAAACAGGCTTAGTAGCAATGCCTTTTTTACCAGGCGATTCGTTATTATTTATGGCTGGTTTAGCGGCTCGTTCTGGCGATTTAAATTTATTTTACCTATTTATATTATTGTTTTTTGCAGCGGTTTTGGGCGATAATTGTAATTATTGGATAGGCAGAAAAATTGGAGTTAAAATTTTTGACTTAAAGTTTAAAGGTAAACCCTTAGTAAAAAGAGAGTATTTAGATAAAACCCATTTATTTTTTGAAAAATATGGTACAAAGGCTATTATTATGGCTCGTTTTGTTCCGTTTGTAAGAACATTTGCTCCATTTGCAGCAGGTATTGGCGAAATGAATTATAAAAAATACATTGTGTTTGATATTATTGGCGGTGCATTATGGATTGGTTCATTAACAACTGCAGGTTATTTATTAGGTAATGTTGAATTCATAAAAAAACATGTTGATTTAGTGTGCCTTGGAATTATTGGAGTATCTGTATTACCAATTATTATTTCTGTAGTTAAAAATAAATACGAAAAAAAATAGTTTAAAAATGTTACCTCAAGAAAAACCAAATCAGGATTTACTCGATCAATGGCACAGCGACCCAGATAACTGGTATTTTGGAATATTTTATTTCAATAGAAAAGATAAACGCATTTTTCCACCTAAGCGCATAAAAGCAATGGGCTGGACAGTAAACTTTGCTAATCCAATTTCTGTTTTAGCAATAGTATTGATACTAGCCTTAGTTTACAGTTTAACAGTTTGGTTAAATACGACTAGAAAGTAGGGGGTTAATGTTTCTTGCAATATAGCAATGACTTAGTAAGTGTCTCTAAAATAAAATGATTTTTAATAAGGAATCATTAAACCATTTTCACCAATTCTTTCCAAACAACATCAGTAGTTTCTGGCTTACAGATAACAGATAGTGGTTCTAATTTAATGGGATGAATAAATTCTGTTTTATAAGAATGTAAATGTATAGATCCATTTGGGTTCGAGCGATCAAAGCCATATTTTAAATCGCCTTTTATAGGGCAACCTATGGCACTAAGTTGGGCTCTAATTTGATGATGACGACCTGTAAATAAGTTTATTTGAAGCAAATGGTAATTAGAAATAGAGGCAATTAATTCATATTCTAATTCTGCTTTTAAAGACCCATTTTTTTCTGTTTCAAATGCCTTTGATTTATTAGTTTGTTCGTTTTTTATTAAGTAATGCGTTAACCGTTGTTTTACTTGCGGTGGTCTGTTTTTTACAACTGCCCAATAGGTTTTAGTTATGGTTTTATCTCTAAATAATTCATTCATACGAGATAGCGCCTTACTTGTTTTAGCAAAAATAACAATGCCAGAAACGGGTCTATCTAATCTATGGCAAACACCACAAAATACATTACCAGGTTTATTATCGCGTTGCTTAATGTAATTTTTTACTTTTTCAGATAAAGGCATATCACCCGTTTTATCACCTTGCACAATTTCCGAAGAGCGTTTATTAATAATAATTAAATGATTGTCTTCGTAAACAATTTGTTGGGGAGTAATTATTTCGTGCGCTTGAAACATTGTCTAAATGTAAAACAATTATTTTAAACTAAGAGTGTTTATTATTACATCGCAGCATTCATTGGTAGTTTGCTTTGTGTAATTTTTTATAGGCAATATTAAAAATTGCTTTAATTTTTTTTGATTCAATTTGTAATGGTTTTCAAAAGCTTTACTTACTTTATTTAAGTAAGAGGCTTTAATCTTTTGTTCCATGCCTCTATTTCTAATTTTAATGTTATTTAAAAGTAAGTGAGTCTCAACATCAATATAAATAACTAAATCAGGTTCAGGTAGGGTTTCTTTAATTACTAAAAAGTTTTTTTTATAGATTTTATAATCATGTTCATTTAAATTGGCTTTAGCAAAGCAAATGCATTTATCTAAATGAAAATCGCTAACTACAATCTTATGAGTACTATTTTTAAAAAAGGTAGAAAGCTGGTTTTGTCGTTCAATTAAAAAAGATAATTCGGTAAGTAGTGCCAGTTTTTTTTTGTTTTCATAAAACAAAGGCAGTAAAGTGTTTTCTTCAAATTTTTCGGGCAAAAAATGGGCATTGAGTTTTTTGGCTAAAGCCTTAGCAATAGTAGATTTTCCTGCACCAATATTTCCTTCAATGGCTATATACATAATTACTTAGTGGTTGTGTGTTTAAAAACTTGGCTATTATCAATGCATTCTTCTAATAAATTATGCACTGTTTTATTAAAAATGGGGTGCACATGCAGTGGCGCAATATCATATAAAGGAATAAGAACAAATTTCCTTAAATGCAATCTTGGATGCGGAACTATTAAATTATCCTCATTTATACATTCATTATTATAAAAAAGAATATCAATATCAATGGTTCTTGCTTCATAAGTGGCACTTTGAGTTCTTATTCGGCCCATTTCTTTTTCAATGGTTAATAATGATTGAATTAATTGATTGCTCTTTAGTTTTGTGTGAACGCAAATACACTGATTAAGGTATGAATTATGGTTTTCTACACCCCATGCTTCGGTTTCATAAATTGGAGAGGAAGAAATAACAGTCCCAATTTTTGAATTAATTTCATCTATAGCCTTTTGTAAGGTTAATTTTCTTTCACCAATATTACCACCCAAACATAAAAAAGCTACATTCATATAAAAAACTGTAAAAATAAGATTAAGTAGGCTAACTTGCCTTAATAATTTATTAAATATAGTAAAATGAAAAATTTTTTAGGAGCTTTTTTTGGATCATGCTTAGGAATTTTAGTTACTGGTGTTGTAGTAGCTATCATTGCAATTGTTTCAGTTACAAATACAATTAAAAATGCAATAGATAATGGTGGAGATGAACCATATTCTTCTGTTGAAAATTCTGTTTTAAGATTGAATTTAGATGACGAAATTAAGGAGCGCGGTGTAGATAATCCTTTTGGGAAAATGAATTTAGGTCCCTTAATGCCAAAAGGTAATTTAGGATTAAATACTATTTTATTAAATATTAAAAAAGCAAAAGCAGATAAAGATATTAAAGGTATTTATTTAGAAATTGGTTCGCCAAGTGCTGGTTTTGCAACATTGGAAGAAGTAAGAAATGCACTATTAGATTTTAAATCATCAGGCAAGTTCATTTATGCATATTCTGAAACGTATAGTCAAAAAGGGTATTATGTGGCAACTACAGCTAATAAATTGTTTTTAAATCCACAAGGAGGATTAGAAATTAAAGGCTTAAGTTCACAAATAATGTTTTTTAAAAACATGCTTGATAAATTGGATGTAGAAGTTCAAATTTTTAGACATGGAAAATTCAAAAGCGCTATTGAGCCCTTTATGTTGGATAAAATGAGCGAAGCAAATCGTTCTCAAGTTGAAACGTATTTAGGTTCACTTTGGAATCAAATGATTAGTGGAATTAGCAAAACTAGAAATATAACGGTTGCAGATATTAATAAAATGGCGGATGGTTTATTAATTAGAAACCCTGAAGACGCTTTAAAATATAAATTAGTTGATGGTTTAAAGTATGAAGATGAAGCCTTTGACGAAATTAAAAAATCCATAGGTATTGCTCAAAAAGATAAAATCCATTTTGTAACGCTTGATAAATACAAATCTTCGCCAAATAATTTTGCTTTAAGTAGTAATAAAATAGCCATAATATATGCTGTTGGTGAAATTGAAAGTGGTAAAGGTGGCGAAGATAAAATGGGCAGTGAAACTATTGCAAAGGCATTAAGAGATGCACGTTTAGATACAAGTATTAAAGCAATTGTGTTTAGAGTAAACTCTCCAGGTGGAAGTGCATTAGCAAGTGATGTTATGTGGAGAGAGGTAGTATTAGCAAAGGCTGTTAAACCTGTTGTAGTTTCTATGGGCGATGTAGCCGCAAGTGGTGGATATTATATTAGTTGTGCAGCTAGCCGAATTTTTGCACAACCAAATACTATAACTGGTTCAATTGGTGTATTTGGTATGATACCAAATGCTCAAAAAGCATTAGCTAATAAACTAGGAATTAATATTGATACTGTAAATACTAATAAACACAGTGATGTAGGTACAATATTAAGAGGGGTAACTCCTGATGAATATGATTATGTTCAAAAAAGTGTTGAAGCTATTTATGATGTATTTATTACAAAAGTTGCAGAAGGTAGAGGAATGGCTAAAAACAATGTTGATAGCATAGGGCAGGGAAGAGTATGGAGTGGAACTGATGCATTAAAAATTCATTTAGTAGATGAATTAGGTGGTATAAATGATGCTATTGCTTATGCAGCTAAATTAGCTAAGCTACCTAATTTTAAAACTATTGACTTGCCAAAGAAAAAAGATCCTTTAGAAGAATTGCTTGATAATGGAGCTGATGAAATGGAAGCTAGAACTATGAAAGCTAATTTAGGCGAACAATACATTTACATAAAACAACTAAAAAATGTTTTACTTAAAAAAGGTGTCCAAGCTCGTGTTCCTTATGAAATGATTATTGAATAGAATAATTCAATTCTAAAAATAGTTATTTCACATACAAACTTTGTTATTTCGCACCAATTTAACAACTTATGTGATAGATTTATATAATTTTGAAACTTAGTTTGAGTTCAAAAATTAGGATATTATATTATTTAATGTTTGTTTGTGTTATTAGCACAGCACAAACCGTAATGTTAAAGAATATTGGCAACTATAAATGGGTGAAAAATGCAAAAAATTCTGCTCCAATAAAACTTAATGTTACATGTGAAGTAAAAGATGTAAGTAAGAAAATTCTTAAAAAAGTAACTACCCAGGTTCCTCAAAAACCGTTACATTTTAATTCTGTAACTATAAAAGATTTTAATAAAAATTTTAAAAATCACAAATTACAATTTAAGTCACAATTAGTAAAACCATTTTTAATTGAATCTGCTTCAAAATTTTTATTTAGAGATAATTCTGAGGCCAACATCACCTACACTGATAAAGCACATGGTTATATCGCAAGAAACGCAATAGATATTACGGAAGATGCCAACCATAATATTTGGATAATTTCAGATGATGGATTAATAAAATACGATGGGTTAAAATATTATTTATACAACCTAGAAATTGGTTTACCAACATTATCGTTTGTTAGTATATTATGTGATAATCAGAATAAAATATGGGTAAATACTGAACATGGTTTTTTCTATATTAAAAATGACTCATGTTTTTTACCTGTAACTAATGACTTTGATTTTCAAAATTTTCATGGAAGAAATATTGCAAAAGATGATAAAAATAGAATATGGATATCTTCCTCTAATAAAGGAGTTGTCTGTATTAATAACGACAATACTTTTTTTTGTATTGATAAAAGTTCTGGATTACCAAATAATGATGTTGGAGATATTGCATTTTTAAAGAACAAAATTTATTTGTCGTTATTAGGAGAGGGTTTAATGATAATTGATGAAAACACTTGGACTCAATTAAAAATAAAAGATGAACATAGTTTTTCCGATCCTTATAGAAATGCTGTAATGTCAGTACTTGCAGTAAATGATACTCTTTATTTAGGTACATGGGCAAAAGGTTTTATTAGAATAACAGCAAAAGATTCAACCTTATATTCTGTTTCAGGAGTATTTAACGATAGAATTCTTAGAATAGTGAAAACTAATAATGGTATAGCTTATGCAATTTATGGTAATGGAGTGGTTATTCAAAATGCAAATTATATTGCACATTTCAATAAACAAAATGGATTAATTGGAAACTATTCATTTAGTGTGTTTTATGATTCCTATAAAAATGTGTGGATAAGTGATTTAGAAAAAGGGATTTCACGTATTAATGAAAATGTATTTTATAAATCACAAAATAAAAATAATTTAGTTAAAATATCTAATGTAAGATATAGTCCAAATAAAAAGCACAAATGGCTTTTTATAAATGGTGGTATATTAACAGAGGAAACTGATTCAAGTTTAGTTCAATATACTTTAAAAACTAATACTAATAATACATCATTAGAATATGTGCTTGATGGTTATGTAAATGATAATAATGAAGTGTGGGGTGCTAGTTATGCCAATAGTGGTATTTGTAATATTATTGATAATAAGGCTTATTTTTACTTTATTTCAAATAATGAACAAGAGCGTATTTTTTATAATGTATTAAAATCTAGTGATGATAAACTTTGGTTTGCAAATGATAAAATTGGCTTAGTATATTATGATTTGAACGCTAAACAATTTTATAAAAAAAATATATCCAATGGAACTATATCTAATTGTTGTGTAACTTTAAAAAAAGTAGATAATCTAACAATTTGCTTATATGATAAAGGAATGCAAAAAATTGAACAAACAGACTGTTTTGATTTTTGTATAAACAATAAGGTTTGCGCTTATAAAATTAATGATGTCTTAAGCATAAATTCAGGAGAAACAATTGTATCTACAAGTTCACAGGGCTTATTAATTTTGAAAAATAATGATTTATATTCATTAAATACCTCAAATGGTTTAATTTCAAATAATGTTTATAGAGTTTATTTTGATGGAAAATACATATGGGTTTTTACAGATAAGGGAATTGAAAGAATTATTTTAAAAGATAAATCTGTTGTTTTTAATCGTTTGTTTGATAATAATTATGGAATCTTTATAAATGAACTTAATGGCTATTTTCAAAAAAATATATTTGGTGGACCACAAATTATTTCATCTAATATTTATGATTTTCATCCTGAAAATGAAAATAAAATAAGACCTCTACCTATTTTAAAAATAACTCAACTAATTATTAATGATAAAGATGTAAGCTCTGCTTCTGAAAATAATCTTTCCTCATCTGATATTATTCATATTAAATATAAATTTATAATGTGGGGACATGAAAATGAGTATACACATTTAGCTGTTTTAAAATCAGAAAATAATGATACTATTGAGTACAAAATTGGAGATTTAGGAGAAGTTCAATTAAATGATTTATCTCCTGGGAAATATTCATTTAGAGTTTTAGTAAAAAATAGCTTAGAAAGTTTTTATTCTAATCCAATTAAATTCTACGTATCTCCAAATTGGTATAATACATGGTGGTTTCGTGTTTTGATGTTTTTAATGGGTGTATTAATCTTTAAATATTTTTATAAACGTAAGCAATTGCAAAACAAGAGGCTCGATTTAAAAGTTAAAAAACAAACCGAAATTTTAAGAAAAGAGAAAATAGAGTTAGAAGAAAAAAATAATATTATTGAAATTCAAAATAATGAAAAGGATACATTAATTCAAGAAATTCATCATCGTGTAAAAAACAATTTACAATTTGTTAGCTCATTAATTAGTATGCAAATTAATGCTTCGTCAAATGAAAAAGAAATATATTCTTTAAATGACGCTTCACGCAGAATTAGAGCAATGGCATTAGTGCATGAAATGTTGTATAATCAAGATGATATTTCTGGTGTTAATATCAAACAATATTTGCAAGAGTTAATTCAATCAATTAATGAGTTAGTAAATACAACAAATATTCCTATTAAGTTTAATGTGAAATCTGAAGAATTATTATTTGATACTACTAAAGCTATTGCATTAGGTATGATTACATCCGAATTAATTTCAAATTCTATTAAATATGCTTTTAAAGATACCAATCAGCCAATAATAGATATCGAATTAGAAAAAAACAGTAGTTTAAGTACCTATATATTTTCTGTTAAAGATAATGGTTCTGGTATGGTTGAATTTGAAGATGGTAGAAATAAATTAGGTATGCGTTTAATAAGTATTTTTTCGAGACAACTAAAAGGCAACTATAATTTTGAAAGTAAAAATGGAGTTAAATATTCAATAGAATTTTATTTAAAATGAATAAAATAAAAGTTTTAATAGTTGATGATGAAGTGCTTATAGCAGAAGATTTAAAGGATATGTTAATGTCTTTTGGATTTAAATTAATTTCTATGGCTCATGATAAAAATTCTGCAATTGAATTGTTAAAAACAACTAAAGTAGATATTGCTTTATTAGATATTAGAATGACCAAGGAGTTAGATGGATTGGAAATTGGAGAATTTATTAATTTAAATACAAAAATCCCTTTCATATACATTACTGCTCATTCTGATGTTGCTATGATTAAGGAGATAATTAAAACTAAACCAATTGGATATATTACTAAACCTTTCAAAAAATCTGATTTGTTTGCAACCATTACATTGGCTGTAGAAAATATGAAAGAACAACATAATCAAATTTTAAAATTAAAAGATGGTTATGAAACACGCCTTATAAATTTCGATGATATAATTTATGTTGAAAGTGAAGGGAATTATTTAAATATCTATTGTACAAATAATAAATTTGTTAGCAGACAATCTTTGGATTCAATTTTAACTGATTTAAATGATACAAGGTTTTTAAAGATACATCGTTCTTACATCATTAATCTTAATAAGGTAACAAAATTTTCAAAAAAAGAATTACAAATTAATAATACAACACTTCCTATTTCACGTAATGTAATTGATGAGTTTGAGAGTAGAATAAATGGATTTAATGTATTGTAAGTTGTATTATCTTTTTTATAAATTTGGAAAAATTGATTAAACAGAAATTTTGGAGAAAATAATAAATAATAGTTCTATATTAAATAAATGGCTTAGTAATAAAACTATATATGCTATATTATTTTTCGTTCCTTTTTTTCTTTATCTTAATACAAATATCATAAAAATGATATATAACATTTTTCACCAAAATAAAAAATCAAAATAAATTAGTAATTTTCACCAGAAACCAACAATTTCCTAATTTGTAAAAATGAATTAAAAAATCATTTTATATTAGA
>CALMMX010000127.1 GCA_937868545.1 uncultured Bacteroidota bacterium | reverse complement strand
GACTTGCACCTTTACATGCATTATTTTGAAATTTATTTAATATTCTTTCAACTTCATTGTTGTATGCAATTAAGTCTTTAATTGCTGTATTAGAGGAGTAAAAATAAACCAAAACAAATCTATCTGTTAAATTTTTTCCATTTGGCAAATCAATATTTGAATTTTTCTTATCTTGATTTAATAATTCAATTCTACTAAAAGGGATTTTTTCTCCAACTTGGAGTTTATTGTTTTTTTGTGCAAATACCGAATTAAAAACAATTAAAACATTTAGTAAACATATCCACTTCATTTTACTACTCTGTTTCATAAAATTTAAATTCAGTTCTTCTGTTTTTAACCAATTCTTCAGGTAAACAATCTACACCATCAACACATTCATTTACTGGTTCTTCTTCGCCTTTTCCTATTGCTTTTACGCGGTTTTTAGCTATACCCTTACTAATTATATAATTTGCAATACTAATTGCCCTTTTAGTTGACAAGGTCAAATTTGAAGCTGCTTCTCCAGAACAATCTGTATGTGAAATAACTTCAATACGTTTGGTAGGTTCTTGTTTTAATTTGTCTACAATAACATCTAATTTTCCTTTTGCTAAAGGCGTTAATTTAAATTGACCAGCAGTAAAAAAACTCTCTTCAAAAACTAAATTTTTAACAGCTTTTATTTTTTCTTTTAAAACTCTTAAATCTTTTAAATCATCTTCTGATAATTGATATTCATAACCTTGTTCTGTTTTATTAAAATCACTTACTACATTACCCGATTCCGTTTCTAAAAACACATCATCATCACCCTGAACTTTATCTGTTTTCGACATTTTTAATGTTAATTCACTTTTGTTTTGAATACCACTAATACGAAAATTACCTGTGCTACTTGTTAAAACTGTTTGAATCGTATCTTGCTTTGCATTTGTAACATAAATTTTTTCATTTCCCAACGCAGTTTTTGTAGTTTCGCCATGGGTAATTTTACCTACAATTTCATTTGGTAAGGCAATAAACGGCACATTATTTCTCTTAGATTCTATAAAAACTTTAACGGTATTTAAATCAGGATTAATTGATACAATTTTTCCATCTTCATCAATTATAAAACTAGTAGGTAAATCTTTTAAAAAATACTTACTTACAAAAAAATCTTTAAAAGATTTAGTAGCGATTAAATTATTTAAACTTCCAAGTTGAAATTTTTCTATGTCCTTTAACCATTCCACTTTATCAGATTGTAAAGCAACCAAAACTACATCAAAACTTTCTCCCATTTTATAAACAGCAGTACTATTTTGATTAAACAATCTTTTTACTTTATAAAAATCTTGTTTTGATTTTAATACACCTGATGACCAAAATCTTACATAATAGATTTTTTTTGAACCATTAAAATTGATACTTTGGACTGTGTTTTTTGAAGATGACAGTACTAAAGATGGTGCAAAATCATTAATTTTTAATGAATCTTGGGCATTAGCTTTTATAAAAAAAGCTAGAATAACAAATGATAAAAAATGTTTCATATTATTCAGTTTCATAAAATTTAAATTCAGTTCGTCTATTAGCATCAATTTGTTGCGTTGTACATTCCACTCCTTCATTACATTCATTAATTGGTTCCGATTCGCCCTTTCCTATAGCCTTAACTCTTTTTCCCTCAATTCCTTTTACTATTAAATAATTTACAATAGCCTTTGATCTTTTTTCTGACAACATTTGGTTATACTTTGTTTCACCTCTATAATCAGTATGCGATATAACTTCAACTCTTAAGTTTTTTTGTTCATTTAATTTACTAATAACTATATCCATTTTTTTAATTGCCAATGGCGTTAATTGATTTTCTCCTGAAGCAAATAACTTTTCATCAAAAGTAATATTTTTAGATTCGTTAATATTTCCCTTTAGATTTTTTAACTCTAGCAAATCCTCTTCAGACAATTGGTATTCGTATCCATCATTTGTTTTACTAAAATCACCTAAAACATCCCCTTTCTTAGTTTCTAAATATAAATTTCCAGTTTCATTAACTCTATCAGTTTTATTCATTTTTAGAGTGAGATCCGATTTATTTTGAATCCCAGAAATCATAAATTCCCCCTCTTTATTTGTTAAAACTGTTTCTATTGTATCCTTTTTTGAATCAGTAACATAAATTTTTTCTTCAACCAACGCCTTTTTGTTTAAACTCCCATGTGTTATTTTACCTGAAATTTCATTTGGAGTTTCAATATAAGGAATATTTTTACTTTTTGAATCTATAAAACCTCTTAATTGCATGATATCCGGATTTTTCAAAACAATTTTTCCTTCTTCATTTATTAAATATCCAAACGGAATATCTGAAACTAAATAATTTGAAATAAAATAATCTTTTGCTCCCTTTATTGCAATATAATTATTCATTCCTTCAATGGCATATTTTTGGATATCATTAGTCCAACTTTGTTTATCACTTTGCAATGCAATTAATAAAACTTCAACACCATCTATATCGTAAAAATTAAGTTTTGATGCGTGTTTCTGCACTTTTTTAATTTTAAACAAATTATCTTTTGATGATGCATTTTCTGATGACCAAAAATAAAGATAAATTAACTTATTACTTTTGTAAAAATTAAAACTAGTAACAGAATTTCTTGATGATGATAATACTAATGGCGGTGCGTTTTGCCCAACAAATAAAGAACTTTGAGCGAAATAATTAATCCAATTAAATACTACTAAAAAATATAATACTAAATATTTAATTTTCATTTATTGCAACTCTTACTTTTTCAAATATGCCTCAATTGCTTTTGCTAATTCCTCACCTCTTAATCCTTTTCCGATAATTATACCATCACCATTAATTAAAAAATTAGTAGGTATACTATTTACTCCATATTGTTTTGCAACAATATTATTCCAACCTAAAAAATCACAGGTGTGGCTTTTCCAAATAAGATTATCTTTTTCAATAGCACTTAACCAAGCATTTTTTGTTTGATCTAATGAAACACTAAATATTTCAAAACCATTTCCATTTATAAATTTTGAAGTAGTGTATTTCTTGTAAGCCGCAACCACTGATGGGTTTTCTGCTCTGCATGGCCCACACCAACTTGCCCAAAAATCTATTAATACTAATTTACCTTTGAGAGATGATAATGTCACTTCTTTTCCATCAACTCCAGTTTGATTAATTTCAGGTGCTTTGTTACCTAAATTTAAACCTGTTACAACATCCAATACAGCATTTGGTTGACCCACAAGCTTAGAAGACTCGGAAGTAGTTTCTTTTTTACTTTTGCATGAAATACAAGAAAGTACTATTGATAAAAATAATATGGTTTTAAATAAATTCATTTAGTTGTTTTTTCTAATAATTTCAGCGCCAATAGCATTTAAACGGCCATCAATATTTTGATATCCTCTATCTATTTGATTTATGTTAAAAATAGTACTTTTTCCTTTTGCACTCATTGCAGCAATTAATAAAGCTACACCTGCTCTAATATCAGGAGAAGCCATTTGAATAGCTCTTAATTGAACTTTTCTATCGAGCCCCATAACGGTTGCACGATGAGGATCACATAAAATAATTTGTGCTCCCATATCAATTAATTTATCTACAAAAAACAAACGACTCTCAAACATTTTTTGATGAACTAAAATATTTCCTCTAGCTTGAGTTGCAGTTACTAAAATTATACTTAGTAAATCAGGTGTAAAACCTGGCCAAATAGCATCAGCAACAGTTAACATTGAACCATCAATAAAAGTATCAATTTCGTAATGAGCTTGAGAAGGAATGTAAATATCATCGCCTCTACGTTCCATTTGAATTCCTAATCGTGAAAACACTTTTGGTATGCAACCTAAATTATCATAAGATACATCTTTAATAGTTATTTCAGATTGAGTCATTGCGGCAAGTCCAATAAAAGAACCAATTTCTATCATATCTGGTAAAATACGATGATTAGTACCTTTTAAAGAAGTAACACCTGTAATAGTTAATAAATTAGAACCTACTCCACTTATTTTAGCACCCATGTTATTCAACATTTTACATAACTGTTGCAAATAGGGTTCGCAAGCAGCGTTATAAATTGTAGTAGTTCCTTCAGCTAAAACAGCTGCCATAACAATATTAGCAGTACCGGTTACAGACGCTTCGTCAAGCAACATATATGCTCCTTTTAATTTTTGAGCTGTTACCTTAAAATTTTCTGTATCATGGTCGTATTCAAACTTAGCACCTAAGTTCTCGAAACCAATAAAATGGGTATCCATTCTACGTCTACCAATTTTATCGCCTCCTGGCTTAGGCATATAAGCTCTTCCAAAACGCGCCAACATTGGGCCAATAATCATTGTAGAACCTCTTAATCCTGATCCTTTCTTCTTAAACTCATCAGAAACTAAATAATCTACTTTTACTTCATCAGCTTGAAAAGTGTATTCTTCGTGTCCTGTTTTTTCAACTTTAACCCCTAAATCTTTTAATAAATCTATTAACTTATTAATATCAACAATATCAGGAATGTTGCTAATAACAACCTTTTCTGGAGTTAATAATACTGCACATAAAATTTGTAAGGCTTCGTTTTTTGCACCTTGAGGAATAATATCCCCTTTAAGTTGCTTGCCTCCTGTAACTTCAAAAATGGCCATAGTTTAAATTGCTGGTCGGTTATTATTGTTGTTATTACGATGTTTGAATTTGTTTTTATTTTTTTTGTGGCGATTTTTATTTCCACCACCTCCGCCAGCATTAACTGTTATTGGCGTTTGGTTATTGTGATTTTTATTTTTTAATTCATTAGCATGAGTTAAAGCAGTTGCTTCATCAATATGCAACTCATTATTGGTCATTTCTTTAAATTGCTTAAAAATAACATCATCTGTAACCGAATCTTTATTCCAATTTACATAAGATTTTTTTAAGTGATTAGCAATTAACCTTGTAAGCTCTTTTTTCTCATCCCCTTCTTGATAGGTTTTTGCTACATCTATGATACGCTCAATGGTTTTACCATAATGCTTATAACGAATTTTTGTAGCAGGATATGGAACAGTTTTTGGTTTAGTTGTAAATGTTTCTGCATTTGGTTTAGGATAAGGAGAATCTACATCCAATTTAAATTTAGAAATTAAGAACAAATGATCCCATAATTTATGTGTATAATCAGAAATATCGCGTAAATGAGGGTTTAATTGCCCCATAATTTGAATTATTGCTTTCGCACACTTGTTACGCTCGTCTCTATCTTCAATAGTAACAGCGTGTTCTATCATTACTTGTATATTTCTACCATATTCAGGAATTTGTAAATGAGGTAGTTGGGTATTGTATTCCATAATCAGTTAAAAGCTTAAATGTAAGTAAAAAACCACAAAATAATGCTGGTTTTAGGTAAAATGTTAAAACAACTTTATGTTGATAAAGCTACGTAAAAATCAGAAAAAAAACGAAAATCTAAATATATTTCTTAATATAAACTTCAAGCCTTTTAATATCACTTATTGTAATATTACTGCCTTTAATTTCTATTAAACCTTCTTGTTTAAAATCACTTAAGGTTCTAATAAGCGATTCAGTAGCAGTTCCTACAATATTTGCTAAATCTTCTCTCGAAATGGAGATACTAAAAGAATCCTTATTATTTTGCTGATATTGTTTTTGCAATTTTAATAATGCTTCAGCAACGCGTTTTTTTACACTGCTATAAGCCATTTTTAAAAGTTGTTCTTCTTTTTCTTGGATTTCATTTGATAATAATCTAACAAAGCGTTTCATAACACCATGATTATTATTTAATAGGGCATAAAAATCTTCTTTTAAAATTAACACAACACTCGAATCCTCGAGAGCTTCAGCACTTTCATTATACTGAGTTTCATCAAGTAATGCAGTGTAACCAAAAAAATCGCCCTCTTTTACTAATGATATAATTAACTCCTTCCCATACTCATGGGCTCTAAAGGTTTTAATTTTTCCTTTTTTTTTTTTTTTTAAATAATTAGGATTATTACCTTCTGTAAAAATTAATTCTTTCTTTTTAAACGTTTTTACTTTAGCAGTATCACTAAGGTTTTTAAGTTCTTGCAACGATTTTGCTTCATCTAAAAAAGAATTTATTCCATTTTCATCTCTGGTAAACTCATTTTTTAGTAATTCCGTTTTCTTCAACCTGCTTTCTACAGCTTTTAACAATTCAATATCATCAAAAGGCTTAGTAATATAATCATCGGCTCCCATTTCCATTCCTTTTCTAAAATCTCCTCTTTCAGACTTAGCAGTTAAAAATATAAATGGAATTGAAGCTGTTTTAGGATTTGAGCCTAATAAATGTATAACACCATATCCATCTAAAACAGGCATCATAATATCACAAATAATTAAATCAATACTATTTGCATTAGCTATTTCAACGCCAATTTTACCGTTTTCTGCTTGCAACACTTTAAAATTTGCAAGCTCTAAAATTTCTGCTGTATTTTCTCTAACCTCTGTGTTATCTTCAATTAATAATATTGTCTTCATGATGTAATGGTAATTTGATGGTAAACTTAGTTCCTATATTTAACTCGCTTTCAAAAGATATTGTGCCGTTTAGTACTTCAACATACTTAGCCACTATACTTAAACCTAAACCTGTACCTTGAATATTTAATGCGTTTTTTGCTCTAAAAAATCGTTCAAATAAATTCTTCTGTTCATCAACAGGAATTCCCATTCCATGATCTTTTACAATAATTTGAAGCTCAGATTTTATATGATTTGTTTGTACTTCAATTACTTTATTTTCTGAAGAAAATTTACTTGAATTTGAAACTAAATTTATTATAATGTTTTTTAAAAACTGTTTATCACATACAAAATCGGGACCACCAGTATGAGTATAATTAACTTTTTGACCAGGCTTTAAAAAATTAGATAATTCATTTATACATTCATTAACATAATCAGGAATATTAATAGAAACAAGCGTAATGCTAATTTTACCTTCTTCTAACTTACCTGCTGATAAAAAATCATTTAAAATTAATGTCATGTTTGAAACAGCAGATTTTATACGGTCTACATGTTTATGACGTTTATCTTCTTCATCAGAAGTTTTGTATTTCCCTATTAAAGAAACAGATGACAAAATTGTGCTTAAAGGAGTTCTAAATTCGTGCGAAGCCATAGTAACAAAGCGCGATTTCATATCATTTAAATCTTTTTCTTTTTCTAAAGCCTTGCTTAATTCATCCTTAGACGAAAAAAAAAAAAAAAGGGTTTCCTTTAATATTTTGGTACGTTCCTCAACTTTTAATTCAAGTTCAGCATTAATACGTTTTACATTTTCTTCGGCTTGCTTTCGCTCAGAAATATCAATAATAAAAGCAATTACAAAAAAGCCATTCTCATTTTTATAATGACTTAAACTTATTTCAATAGGAAATTCGGTTCCATTTTTTCGTTTACCATTTAAATCAAGTGCCTTACCCATTGACCGAGAATGGGGCTTTTTATTATAACCCTCTCGATGCATTTCGTGAGTATGTTTAAACTTATTTGGAACTAAAACTTCAATTTTTTGTCCTATTAATTCACCTTTGGTATATCCAAACAAACGTTGGGAACTTGGATTAGCTCTAACAATTTCTCCAGCTTGATTTGCAATAATTATCCCTTCAGTGGTATGTTCAAACAAAGCATTTAAACTTTCCATTTTTATAATATTATTTTCTTCCAAGATATTCATTTTTTTATTGCAATTAACGAAGTTATTCACCCTTGTTAGTAAAAAAAATGACAATTGTCATACTCAAAAATGACTAATATCATTTATTAATAGGGAAAATTATAGTGAAATATATTCAGTTAATGCATTAAGTACTTGAATATCATCACTAAACCGATAATAAATAAAAAAAGAAGAACAATTTTTTTGAAATTTTTCTCAGGAATTTTCTTAAGTATAAGTTTCCCAATATAGGAGCCAATTAAAGCAATTACAAACAAAATTGGAACTAAATAATAAAATTCTTTCTCTAAATAACCATTAAATAAGTAAACAGATGTACGGGTAAAATCAACTCCTAAATCTATAATTGCAGATGTAGAAACAAATGCAACTTTATCGAGATTAAAAGCTGTTAAACAAACTCCTCTAATGGCACCACCAGTGCCGATTATACCGGCTAAAAAACCAGCTAAACCACCACCTACAATGGCATTTGTATTTGTGGGTTTTATTACCAAATTGGGTTTTATAAAGAAAATAAGACTAAAAACTATTAAAAACACTCCTAATAATATTTCAGCATATTTTAAATTTACATAACTTGTTAATATTGACCCAATAAAAACAAAAACTATACTGGGTAAACCAATTAATAAAATGAGTTTAATGTTTACACCTTTATGGAATAAAATAATTTTAATAATATTACTAAAAACATGTAACACACCAGTAATTGCCAAAACTGTTTGAAAATCAAAAAACAATCCTGCTATTGGAATTAAAAAGATGGAAGAACCAAAACCACCAATAGTTCCAACTACTTCCGCTAATAAGGCTAAAAAATAAAAAAGAATTAAATTCAAGGCACTAGTTTAAAATATAAATTTCATTCTTTGCAGGTATACAAACATTTTCATAACCTTCTTTGATCAATTTTTCATTAAAACTAACTTTAGCTTCATCATCTCCATGAACTAAAAAAAGTTTCTTTATTTTACTTTTTTCTTGGCATGACAAAAACCTTAATAATTCGTTGTAATCAGCATGAGCACTATAAGAATCAATTACTTCTACTTCGGCATTTACTGTATACTCTTTACCAAAAATTTTAACTTCTTTATCCCCATTTCTAATTTTACCACCTAATGAATTTGGAGAACAATAGCCCACAACCAAAATGGTATTTTTAGAATCAGAAATAGAATTTGCTAAATGATGTTTTATTCTGCCAGCATCCATCATACCAGAGGCAGAAATTATTATGCATGGCTCTTCGGTTGAATTCAACGCCATTGAATCAGATTTTTCTCTAATATATTTTAACTGTCCAAAACCAAAAGGATCGCTGTCAGTTTTAATGTATTCTTGTAAACGAGCGTTAAAACAATCCACATTTTCGCGCATTATTTCAGTAATATCAGTAGATAAAGGACTATCTACATATACTTTTATTTTAGGTAACAGTTTACTATTTGTGAGTTTATCTAAAATAAAAACTATTTCTTGAGTTCTACCCAAACTAAAAGCAGGTATTATCAGTTTTCCACGTTTTTCTACACAAGTATGTTTTACAACATTTAACAAATGTAATTCTGCATCTTTCTCTATCTCATGCAATCTATCACCATAAGTTGACTCACAAATAATATAATCAGCTTGCGGAAAAGTTTCAGGATCTTTTAATAGCATATCATTGTATTTACCAACATCACCCGAAAATGTTAAATGAATGCATTCTTTGTGTTTTTCATTTATTTTTAAGTGTACAACAGCGCTTCCTAAAATATGACCAGCATCAGTAAACATAAAAGACATTTCCTCGTTTAAAGCAAAATCGGCATGATAAGGAACAGTTTTAAAATGCTTTAAGCAATGATCTACATCAGTTGATGTATATAAAGGCGTCAATAAATCTTGCCCACGCTCTTCTCTTATTTACATATTTAATATCACTTTCATGAATTTTAGCACTATCATAAAGAAGTACTTCTACTAATTCTAGAGTTTGTGGTGTGCAAAAAATTGAACCTAAAAAACCTTCTTTAACCAATAAAGGTAAATTTCCTGAATGGTCAATATGTGCATGTGATAAAATAACAGCATTAATATCTGAAGGTATTAAACCCAAATTACGATTCATAGGTTCAGTATCTTTTCCCATGCCTTGATATAAACCACAATCGAGTAAAACTTTAAATCCACTTGCTGTTTCTAATAAGTGTTTACTACCTGTTACCGTTTCGGTTGCTCCAATAAAATGTATTTGCATAATACAAAGATAGTTCATTTTAAGCTTAATAACTGACATTTGTCAGTTTTAAACATGATTTTAAATCAAACTAAAAAATTAACTCACACTAAATTTGTTTTGGGTAAAGGAATTATAAAAATGATTGAAAGTATAATAATTTAAAATATAATAATATGAAAACAATCTTGGTACCGGTAGATTTCTCTGAAACATCAGATAACGCCTTAGAGTATGCATTAGGATTAGCTAATTATTTAACAGCCAATATTATTTTATTACATGTAGATGCATTACCATTAGTTAATAACGAATTCCAAGATTTATCTGCTGCGGTTCAAAAAAGTAAAGAAGCATATGTTGAACTTTTAAGTAAAAAAGCAGATGCTATAAAAATAGATCACCCTACAAGAAATGTTGATTATTATTATGAAGTTGGTAATTTTCAATCAATTGTAAATAGCTTGGTTTTTGAAAAAGCCATTGATATAATTGTAATGGGCATTAGTGGTCATGGAAAAAAATTAAGTAAAGTAATTTTAGGAAGCAATGCTGTTAATCTTTCAAGAGAATGTGAGGTACCAGTTATAATTGTTCCACCACATTATAAATATAGAAGAATTAAAAACATTGCCTATGCAAGTCAGTACGACGAAAGTGTGAAAGAAACCACTGGATTAATAAAAGTAAAGCATTTAAATACACTATTTGATTCTACATTAAATGTTTTGCATGTTTTACCAGACAATCACATGATTAACCAATCAGAGGCAGAAACCGATTTGTATATTGAACAAAAACTAGAAAATACAAAACATAGAACTTATAATTTATGGGCCGCTAAAGCAAGTGAGGCGTTATTAGAATTTATTAATAACCATGATATTGATGCAGTAATTGTTGAACAAAAGAAACATTCAATTTTCTACAAAATTTTTCATCAAAGTACAACTAATGAATTAGCTTTTAACAGCCCTATACCTGTATTATCAATAAAAGGATAAACTTAAAACATACTATTGTGAAAGTTGCTGAAAATTTAAAAATAAGTACAACCTGTTACCATTGTGGTGAAAATACTAATGGAGCAAATTTTCGTATTGAGGATAAAGAATTTTGCTGTAAAGGTTGTCAAACAGTTTACGAAATAATTAATAAAAGCGATTTATGTTCTTATTATGATTTAGAACATACGCCAGGTATTAATCAAAAAAATGAAATACGAAAAGGCAAATTTGATTTTTTAGATGATACTAAAATAATTGACAAACTTGTTCACTTTAAAGACGAACACCACTACCATGTAATCTTTTATTTACCACAAATGCACTGTGCTTCTTGTATTTGGATATTAGAACACTTAAATAAAATAGATAAAGGAGTAATTAAATCACAAGTAAACTTCATTAAAAAGGAAGTAACTGTTGTTTATGATTTTAAAGAAACTTCATTAAAAAAAGTAGCAGAGTCGCTAACACTTATTGGCTATGAACCGCATATAAGCCTAAATGATGTTAGTAGTTCTAAAATAAAAAAATACGATACAACTCAAATTATAAAACTGGGAATTGCTGGATTTTGTTTTGGGAATATAATGATGTTAAGCTTTCCTGAATATTTTTCATTAGGAGAAATTGAAGATCCAAAATTAAAATATTGGTTTAATTACTTAAACTTATTTTTATCATTGCCTGTTTTCTTCTATTCGGCTTCTGAGTTTTTTATTTCTGGATATAAAGGTTTACGACAAAAATTTTTAAATATTGATGCTCCCATTGCATTGGCAGTATTAATAACCTTCTCAAGAAGTGTGTATGAAATTATTTCTAACACAGGTGCTGGATATTTAGATTCAATGTGTGGCATTGTGTTCTTTATGTTAATAGGCAGGTATTTTCAAAACAGAACCTATCAAAGTATTTCCTTTGATAGAGATTTCAAATCTTATTTTCCACTAGGAGTAAGTGTAATAAACAGTGATGGCAGTGAAAAACAAATTTCTGTATCTGATTTAAAAATAGAAGATCGCATTAAAATTCATAATGATGAAATTATACCTGCTGATTCTATTTTATTTTTAGGAAAAGCAACCATTGATTATAGTTTCGTTACAGGTGAATCTTTACCAGTAGAAAAAACAATTGGTGAAATTGTTTATGCAGGAGGGAAACAAACTTCTGGAGCTATTGAATTAGAAGTTGTAAAAGAAGTATCGCAAAGTTACTTAACTCAATTGTGGAATAACGAGGCCTTTAAAGAAAATAAGGAAGAGGCAAAAGTTTCATTTATTCATAAAGTTAGTAGATACTTTACTTATATATTATTCTCAATTGCCATTGTTTCTGCTATATTTTGGAGCATTAACGATTCTTCAAAAATTTGGGGTGCAGTAACAGCCGTATTAATAGTTGCATGCCCTTGCGCCTTATTACTGAGCGCAACTTTTACCAATGGTAATATGATACGTATATTAAATAAGTACAAATTGTATGTAAAAAATGCTTCGGTAATTGAACAAATGAGTGATATTGATACTGTTGTGTTCGACAAAACTGGAACTATTACAGAACAAGGTAAATCAGAAATAATTTTTCAAGGTGCTGAATTAACTAATGAACAAAGTCAATTAATTCGTTCACTTGCAAATCAATCAAATCACCCACTAAGTAAAAGTATTGTTTCTTATTTACCATTTAATAAATGGTTAAATGCAAAAAATTACAAGGAATTTAAAGGATTTGGAACATCTGCTACCATAAATAATCATTTTGTAAAAATGGGTTCATCAGAATTTGTTTTAGGTAAAAATACTCCAAATGCAAATGCAGGAAGCCGAGTGTATTTAAGTATTGATGAAGAGTTTATAGGTTATTTTGTAGTAAAAAACGCCTATAGAAATGGATTAGAAAAAATCATTACATCATTAGCATCTCAGTTTAATTTAAAAATTCTATCAGGAGATAATTCAACAGAAGAAGGATATTTAAAAACAATATTTGGTAATAAAACCCAAATGTTATTTGAACAAAAACCAGAAGATAAATTAAATTTTGTAAAAAACTTACAAAATGATAATAGAAAAGTGTTGATGATTGGAGATGGATTAAACGATGCAGGTGCTTTAAAACAAAGTAATGTAGGAATTGCTATTAGCGATGATACAAATAACTTTTCTCCAGCATGTGATGCAGTTTTATCTGGTAAAAACTTTATTCTTTTAAAGGAACTTATTAATTATTGCAGAAAACAAAAACACATTATTTATGCAAGTTTTGTATTATCTATTCTATATAATTTTGTAGGATTATTTTTTGCCGTACAAGGCGATTTAAAGCCTGTTATCGCAGCCATATTGATGCCAATAAGTTCTATAAGCATTGTATTATTAACTACAGGGTTAAGTTCATTATTTGAATTAAAATTAAAAAAAAGACTAAATGAAAACCGAAATAATAGTTGATAATTTAAAATGTGGTGGTTGTGCAAACACCATCAAAAAAAATGTGTCTGGTTTTGATAACATTGAAACAGTAGATGTAAATACAGATGAATCTAAAATTACAATTACTCATTCTGAAGCTATTGATTTAGATTCAATAAAATCAAAATTAGATGATATTGGTTACCCAGAAACTGGAACTACTCATGGTTTAGATAAGCTAGCTACTAATATGAAATCTTATGTAAGTTGTGCAATAGGCAAATTAAATACCGAAACTGACAAAAGTCATAATTGAGCTTGATGTATATCACAAATTAATATATGAATCACTAATATTTTTAACCCCGATATGAGCGCAATTTTTATAATGGTAGGAGCAAGTTTAATCATAGCTGTTGGTTTTTTAATTGCTTTTATTTGGTCAGTAAAATCAGGCCAATACGAGGATGATTATACTCCGTCAGTAAGAATGTTATTTGATAACACTACAACCCAAGAAGAAAAAACAGAAATAACAACAAATAAAACCAAAAAAACAAAATAATATGGAACTACAAAAATTTCAGTACGATAATAAAACAGTAAAAATGTTTGCCTATGCTACAATTCTTTGGGGATTAGTTGGCATGTTAGTTGGATTGATAGCTGCAATTCAACTTTATTTACCAGATGCTAACTTAAATTTACCATACACAACATTTGGTAGATTA
>CALMMX010000126.1 GCA_937868545.1 uncultured Bacteroidota bacterium | reverse complement strand
GCTAAAAATGCAAATGCTACAAATTGAACCATAGGCTTGAACATCTTTCCTTCTATACCTTGTAAAGTGAAAATGGGTAAGTAAACCACTAAAATGATAATTTGTCCAAATACTGCACTATTCATCATTTTACTTGCAGATTTAGTTACTTCGTTATCCATTTGAAGTTGATCTAACTGATTAACGTGTTTAAACTTTTTACCATGAGTAAGTTGATGCATGACGGCTTCCACTATAATTACAGCCCCGTCTACAATCAAACCAAAATCCAAAGCTCCCAAGCTCATTAAATTTCCACTCACTCCAAATGTGTTCATTAAAATAATAGCAAATAACATTGCTAATGGAATTACCGAAGCCACTAATAAACCAGCTCTAAAATTCCCTAAAAACAACACTAATACAAATATTACTATTAAAGCACCTTCCATTAAATTTTGTTCAACGGTGCCAATTGCGTTATTCACCATTTTAGTTCTATCTAAAAATGGCTCTATTACAACTCCTTCGGGTAATGTTTTTTGTATTTGAGTAACTCGTTCTTTTACACTTTTAATTACATCACTACTATTTGCTCCTTTGAGCATCATTACTACAGCACCTGAAACCTCACCTTGATCATTAAAACATAAAGCACCATATCGTGTGGCATGACCAATTTTAACTTCTGCTACATCTCTTATAAATAAAGGAGTTCCGTTAGGAGTTGATTTAATTAAGATGTTTTGTATATCTGTTATTGTTCCTATTAAACCTTCACTTCTAATAAATAATACGGTTGGCCCTTTTTCAATATAAGTACCACCTGTATTTTGATTATTGTTTTCTAATGCTAGAAACACATCTTGTATTGTAACATTATGTGATTGAAGCTTATTTGGATCAATAGCAATTTCATATTGTTTTAGTTTACCACCAAAGCTACTAACCTCTGCAACTCCTTTTACTCCTAGTAGTTGCCTACGAACTAACCAATCTTGTATGGTTCGTAAATCGGTTTCGTTGTATTTATGTTCGTATCCTTCTTTTGCTCTTACTACATACTGGTAAATTTCACCTAAGCCAGTAGAAACAGGGCCTAGTTCAGGCGTTCCAATTCCTTGAGGTATTTGCGATTTAACATTTTGTAAGCGTTCTGATACTTGTTGACGAGCCCAATAAATATCTACATCATCATTAAAAACAATGGTAATTAATGAAAGGCCAAAACGAGAAAAACTCCTTATTTCTTTTAAGCCTGAAATATTATTATTAGCTTGTTCTATTGGGAAAGTTACTAAACGTTCAATATCTGTTGCTCCAAACGAAGGTGCAACAGTAATGACTTGAACTTGATTATTAGTAATGTCTGGAACTGCATCAATAGGTAATTTGGTAACTTCATAAGTTCCATAACCAATTAAAGCAATAATAAATAGCCCTACAATGAGCTTATTATTAATTGAAAACTCAATTATTTTATTTAGCATAATTTGATGTTATAATTTATTAATTAAAAAAAAGACAAAGAGCTATAAATACAATTGTATTTATAATTCAATGGTATTATTGTAATTAACAAGATTTTGGCGGTTGCCAAATAGAAGCAAGGTATGACGAAGTAAGAAATTCTTCGGTATAAGTTGAATATGATTTTTCTATAGAAAAAACTGGTTTTACAGTTTCGCAATTAAAGGTTGTAGGTATAAAACCAAATGCAATTACACTTATACATCCATCGTGAGATTTAAAAGGTAATTTCATGTCTTTATCATAATCTGCATCTTTATTTGCAGATTGCGAATAGTGCATGTATAAAAAATCTAATAATGATAAATCTTTATTTTTTTGTTTATGTTCAGCAAAGTGTTCTATTAATATAGGTAACTTGGCTAATTGAGCAAGTTCTGTAATAGAAATTACATAAATAGAAAGAATAAATATGGCTACTGTTTTTTTCAACAATACAAATGTAAGAAATTAATAGTATCAATTAATGTAGAAATATTGTATAATTATTACATTTTAGTAACGATTACCTATTTTACAACACTTTTTCTGTCTAAATTTATTAATTCAGTTACGCCGTTTTCATCAAACAAGGCTATTAAAGCATCAGTTCCATGTTTTAATTTAAAATCCATTTCGTTTTCAAACAAAGGTATTAAACAATAAATGTTTATTTTTTTATTATCGTTTAATTGAATTATTGGAAAATTTACATTAGCAACAGTAACTGGCAAATCTACTAAAACCCCGCTATAAGAAACATTATTTGTAAATGGAGCAGGTGGATTCCCGTTTGGAATAGTATGTCCATATGAAATCCAAGTTTTGTATTCATGTGGAAAACGTGCAATAAATTTCAGCATTCTAATTGGCCAATAATTATCTTCATTTTTAAATGATTCTTCATCAAGTTTCCAATTACTAGGTAGGCACAACATTAATTCACCATATTCCCAAGGCTTGTGTTCTTTTGTTGGAACATTCATTGGTTTATCACTCATACCAGAAGTAATAAGTGTATAAAAATTTCTTTCGGGAGTAGGGTTAACTAAATGAATATCAATATGCACTAATGGTGAAATAATTTCATGATACACAAAATCTACTTTACCTATGTATTTTTCAATGTGTTCTGTAATCGCATCAATATTACTTTCTCCAGTAGATAAATCATTTACTCCAATTTCTTTGTCAGTATCAGAATATTTATAAAGTGTAGAACCACCCTCTGACACACCTATTTTTTTCCTTTTTTTAAATAAGCCAAACATGTTTAATTTAATTTAGTATTTGATAATTATATAATTTTAGCGCTCAAATCCTCCCACTTTTGCATCTCTGTTTCTAAATCTTTTTTAAGTTTATTATAACTATTAAAAAAGTTAGGGTCTTTACTTAATGTATCGTAAGTTTCAGGTACAGATAACTTATCGTCTAAGGATTTTATTTCTTTTTCTAAACGCTCTATCTCTTCTTCCGATTTTTTAATTTGAGATTGTATTTGAGCTAATTGTTTCTTTTTTTCTTGGGCTTCAAAATCAGATGGAGCTGCTTGCTTTTTTTCTACAACAGCTGCAGCTTTAACACCCGATTTATCTAAATCTAATTGATTTAAACGTTCAACCTTGCGTATTTCCATAAATTCTTTAATGTCGCATAAATACTCTTTTACATGACCATCTCTAAATTCAAATAATCTATCGCACATGCCCGTCATAAAATCCCTATCATGGCTTACCATTACAATAGTTCCTTCATAATCTATTAAGGCATTTTTTAATACTTCCTTCGATTTGATATCTAAGTGATTGGTAGGCTCATCCAATAACAATAAATTGTATGGTTCAAGTAACAATTTACATAACGCTAATCGACCACGTTCTCCACCGCTTAATACTTTAACTTTTTTATCAATATCATCACCACCAAATAAAAACGAACCAAGTAAACTACGCACTTGGCGACGTACGTCACCCACAGCCAGTTCATCAATAGTTTCAAATACCGTTTTATCTAAATTTAATTTTTCTTCTTGATCTTGTTCAAAATAGCCCATTAAAACACTATGACCTAATTGTACATTTCCTTCGAACTGAATTTTTTTAGCAATCATTTTCATCATGGTAGATTTTCCTTCACCATTACGACCAACTAAGCCTATTTTTTCACCTTTAGTGATTATAAAATTAGCATCCGAAAAAATTCTCTTTTCGCCGTATGCTTTACCAGCATGCTCTGCAGTTATTACAATTTTACCGCTATGAGCTGGTGCAGGAAAACGGAAACGAACCGAAGCAGTATCTACATCGTCAACTTCCACACGGTCCATTTTATCTAATTTTTTTATTAATGATTGTGCAAAGGCAGCTTTACTGGCTTTTGCCCTATTTTTATCAATTAACGTTTCATATTGGTTTATAATACGTTGTTGATTTTTAGCTGCATTTTCTTGTTGCTCTTTTCTTTCGGCTCTTAATTCTAAGTAATGCGAGTAATTTGTGCGGTAATCGTAAATTTTTTGATTTACAATTTCAATGGTACGTTTTGTAACAGTATCTAAAAAGGTTTTATCATGGCTTATTAATACTACAGCTCCCGAAAAAGTCTCCATAAATTCCTCTAACCATTGTATAGCTTCAATATCTAAGTGGTTAGTTGGCTCATCGAGCATTAAAACATCTGGTTTTTGAAGCAATAATTTTGCAAGCTCAATACGCATACGCCATCCACCGCTAAATTCTGAAGTTTGACGTTCAAATTCTTTTCTTACAAAACCTAAACCTAACAGTACTTTTTCAATTTCTTCATTGGTATTATTAGCACCTACAATATCTAAACGGGTATTGATTTCTGTTAAATCATGTATCAAATCCATGTACGAATCACTTTCATAATCAGTACGAGTTTCTAGTTGATGGTTAATATCATCTAAACGAGCTTGCATGGCTTTAATTTCAGCAAAAGCAGATTCCGTTTCCTCAAAAACAGTTCTTCCGTGCTGGTGAGTCATATCTTGAGGTAAGTATCCAATTTTGCATTCTTTTGGGATACTAACTTCACCTTTTGTAGGCGATTGTAAACCCGCAAGCAATTTAAGCATGGTACTTTTACCCGCACCATTTTTACCTGCTAAACCAATTCTATCTTTAGGATTTATTAAAAATGAGACATTGTCAAATAAATTATACCCCCCAAACGAAACTGTTACGCCATTTACTGAAACCATTGCTTTTTAATTTTTTTTAAGGTGGCGAAAATACTAAAAAATCAAGGATTTTGCAATTTTACTTTTAGTTTGGAAGGTGCTTTAGAAAATAGAATTTATTAATCACTATTTTATCAACTAATTTTCAACATTAAGCAAATTTTAAACAAATAATTTAAATATTTGTTACGTACTATAAATATAAAAAAACTATGTCAGAAGAGATAGAAAGAACTGAAAGAGAAGATTTATTTTCAAAAGCTGTAAAAGCTGGAAAGCGCACGTATTTTTTTGATGTAAAATCTACAAGAGGTAATGATTATTATTTAACCATTACAGAAAGTAAAAAACGATTTGGAGCAGATGGTAAGTTTACCTACGAAAAACATAAAATCTTTTTGTACAAAGAAGATTTTGAGAAATTTATGGAAGGCTTAAACGAATCTATTGAAATAATTAAGGAAAATGCTCCTCCAATTGTTGAAAGAGAAGCTCGTTCTACTGATTATAATTCTGATAATTCAGATGTGAATTTTGATGATTTAGGGAAGTAATCTCTATTATTTTTAACAAAAAATTATTCTTTAAAAACTGAATCTATAAAACTATGTTTTATGGATTCAGTTTTTTATTTATGTGATTAAGTATATTAATTTAATTACTTTTGCGCGTTACTTTTAATTGTAAAATTGAGGCATAATATATCGCTTACATTCAGTTTTTTCAATACAAAGAAAAACATAATTAAACCCATCATTCATAATGAAAATATTAATACAGTACGTTAAACAATATAAAGGCTTGTTGTTTTTAGCACTTTTTTTGGCCACAATAAATCAATGCTTTTCTTTATGTGATTCCATTATTACGGGTAAACTATTAAATACACTTGGTGTAAATTTAGCAAATTACAAAGGAGATAAATTGTGGTTTATGAAAGATTTAGCTTTTTTCCTAAGTTTATCAGTTGGTGCAGCTCTAGTGTCAAGGCTTGCTAAAAACTTCCAAGATTACTTTACAAACATTATAATACAAAGAACAGGTGCACAAATGTATACTGATGGTATTAAAAAAGCACTTCAACTGCCATTTCAAGATTTTGAGGACCAAAGAAGTGGTGAAACACTCGGGAAACTT
>CALMMX010000125.1 GCA_937868545.1 uncultured Bacteroidota bacterium | reverse complement strand
TGTCGATTTTCCAATGCCTGGTTCACCTCCAAATAAAACCAAGGAGCCTGGTACTATACCACCTCCTAAAACCCGCGATAATTCCTTATCAATAATTTCAATCCGAGCTTCCGTTTGTTCTCCTATTTCATGAATGAGCACTGCCTCCGCATTTTTTTTATGGTAAGAAGTTTTTGAAATAGCACTTGAAGCACTTGGTTCATTCTTTTGTACTACCTCTTCTACATAGGTATTCCACTCATTGCAACTTGGACATTTTCCAACCCACTTGGGCGATTGAACACCACAATTTTGACAAAAATACACTGTTTTTACTTTCATGAATGATCTTCCTTATAAGCTACAAAGTAAACCAACAAATTCATTACCTAAAAGAAAATTAATGCATATACTGTAATTAATTTTGATACCACAAAATAATTGATTTGATTTGAAAAATGTTTAGAAACCTTTTACACAGTTTATTTATCATCTTATTTTGCCTTTATGCTAACACAAAAATGTATGCAATAGGGATTGATACAACAGGCTCTTCCAGTAGTAAAAGATTTTATAGTGTAAGTTCTATTTCTCCCGACTTTTGCTTCATTACCATAAAAATTAGGCCCGATGAATCTGGTAAACATCACAATTGGGAACATTATTACATTAATCAAAAAGGAAATGCTGGTTTTCGCGTTGCGCAAATGATTGGATGGCAAAAAAATAGACATTGGGGTTTTGAGGCTGGAGCAGAACTTTGTCGTAAAATTATGACAGTTGACTTTGCCACAAATGAAAATATTCCTGAGGTACGCCAAAAAAATGCAAGTAGCATACCAACCTATTATCGCACAGTTTTTAATTCTATCAACATCCCTATAAGGGTTGTTTTTACTGCAGGTCAAAAAAAATTGAAGTTTTTTAGTTTCTTCGGCATCAATAAAACCTTTGCATTCAAAATTTATCAAGAGCAGTTAACCTACAACAATAACCATGTTGAAACCAACAAATTGGTAACAGAAAATATTGGTGCTAAAAAAGTTTTTTCAGCATCAGATTGGGGAGCTGGCATTAAATATCAAGTGAATAAAAAGGCTGCTTTTAGATTAAATGCTGCAGTTCAAAGAAGCTATGCATCTGTAAAATCCTTAAATAAAAAAATACTTTTCTGGAGCAGCGGCATATCTGTAGGATATGTTTATTCTTGGTAAAATTTCGTTAATAACTGTTGCTTAAAATTTAACTAATAGAAGTTAACTGAATAACGCAAAGGTATCAGATTGCAACGCCCACTTAAAACATATTCTAATTGTTGTATTGGAATCATTAGGGTCAAATTAATTTATATTATTTCATTGGCACATTGGCAAATTGCTTCATTGGCACATTATATTCACAATTAAGTCAATTTTGTTATTAAACCAAAATAGATTACGTTTGTTACCTTAAAAAATTAATACATTTAAACATGAATTTTGAATTAACAGAAGAGCATTTAATGATACAAAAAGCAGCGCGTGATTTTGCTAATGATGTGTTGAAACCTGGCGTGATAGAGCGTGATGAAACTCAAAAATTTCCTGCCGCTGAAATTAAACAATTAGGCGAGCTTGGTTTTTTAGGGATGATGGTTGATCCTAAATATGGTGGAGGTGGATTAGATACCATTTCCTACGTGTTAGCTATGGAAGAAATTTCTAAAGTTGACGCTTCGGCTAGCGTGGTAATGAGTGTGAATAATTC
>CALMMX010000124.1 GCA_937868545.1 uncultured Bacteroidota bacterium | reverse complement strand
TATGATGATTTTATTACAAAAAGAAGAATATTTGCTATTTGTATTTATGAATCACCAGCAAACGATGACAAAGGAACTTATAATTATACATGCATAACTATTGAAGAAGAACATGCTTTTGACGTGTGGGACGGAAGTAAATTTAATGGAGAATTAAAAGCAACTGGTACACTTTATCTTGGTAGAATTTCAAGAGATAATGCTATGCAGTATAAAGATGTTTTAAAATAATATAAAAAGTTTAATTTGAAACAACCATTTTGCTTTTATGTAGAATGGTTGTTTTGTTTTTCTATAACTACTATCGGCACAATAAAATACTTACCTCAACTATTAAATTTATTTTAAAACCAACAGCAATGAATAAATGCAACTTAAAACTTATACTATTACTATGCATCACTTTTTTCCTCTGTAACGGAATAATCGTTGCACAAACAAAATCCGATTCATTACACCTATACATAGAAAGCATAAAGGATGGGAGATTTGCAGGTGAAATAAAAATTGAAAAAAAACATGGTGTCAGAACCCCAGATGCAGATACATGGCAAACAATACCTTCAAATTTCATAAAACCTCTTACCGGTTACCATTTAGGCAAAAACAAAAATGGAAAAATTATTAATTCAGTTAAAATTTGGGCTAAATATGATATAGGTATATATGATCTCATGCGTGGGATAATTTGTTGTATTGAGTACTCTAATGAAGATAATTCTACTGACAATGATGTTGTTTTACTCATCTATCATAACCATTCAAAAAGTGTAATATCTCAAAAAAGCATATTTAAAATACAAGAAGATACACCTGTTATTTTTACACAAACAAAAGGCAAAACAGCTACTGACTGTTTAGTGAAAATATCAAACAAATTAACGTTTTACTGCTACTCACAATTCACTAAAAACAACATTACTGATAATGCTTTTGATAACTATATAGTAGATGTTAACACTGGTGAAACTATTCTGTCAGAATAAATTAGTTCGATTAAACAATCTCGTAAATATGCCTTCAGTTTTTAGCGGGCTGTTTTTGTTTTAGCAAAACAACTAATTCTAAACAGTAAGCTACATTTTACAAGATAAAACAAGCGTTTCACAAGACTATTTTGTTAAACAAATCTTATAGGTATTTATTTGCATAATAAAATATAAAAAAATTACTATGAAAAAAACAATTTACTCATTAAGCGTAATAGTATCACTTTTAAGTGCTACTATAAATGCACAAACAACATTTAACTGGGCTAAACAAATAGAAAGCTACGGAAGTACAGCTATTCGCGTTACAACTGATGCAGCCGGAAACGTTTATACATTAGGAAAGTCTGATTATAACGGTGCTGATTTTGACCCAAGTTCAACAGCAACATTTACTTTAAGCCCTGGTACTTATATTCAAAAGCTTGATGCAAATGGTAATTTTGTTTGGGCTAAAAACATAGAACAACAACCTACATCGCCACAAGGCAGTAATACACCAGGTGCAATTTGCTTAGATAATGCTGGTGATATAATAATTATGGGAAATTATACTGGAATTATTGATGTTGATCCGAGTTCAACCTCTAGTTATACATTAAATGCTGACTATGTAATGGGAATGTATACAAAATTAAATGTTTATATTTTAAAACTTAATGCAACAACTGGCAATTTTGTATGGGCAAAAGAATTTGTTGGATCTGCTGGATCTGCCACTGGTACTTTTATAGCAAGTGGGATTGATGTAGATAATTCAAATAATATTTTTACCACTGGTTATTATAATCAAAATACACCAGATTTTGATCCAAGCACAACCAGTTCTTATACTTTGACATTATATCCCAATTATTTAGATGCATTTGTAACAAAATTAGATGCTTCAGGTAATTTTGTATGGGCAAAATCTTTTTCTGGCACACTACACGATCAAAGTAATAGTATTGCTGTTGATGCAGCTGGGAATGTATACACGGGTGGTTATTTTTCAAATACAGTAGATTTCGATCCATCTCCTGCTACATTCACATTAACCTCAAATGGTTTATCAGATGGTTATATTTCCAAGTTAAGTAATTCTGGTAATTTTATTTGGGTTAAAAAAATTGCTTCTACTATAGCAACAAACACAGATCGAGTGTCTGCTTTAGCAACAGATATTAATGGTGATATAGCTGTAACAGGTTATCAATATGGAACGGGTACAGCTAACGGAGTTATGTATGTAGAAAAATATAGATCTTCGGGAGCACTAGCGTGGCATGATGATTTTAGTAGTTTATCTGTTTCTAATGATATAACAACAGACATTAACGGCAATATTTTCACCACAGGAAATTTTGGAAGCACTGTTAATTTTAATCCACATTCTGGGCCAATTGCCTATTTAACTTCTGCCGGCGCACAAGATATTTTTATTTCTAAATTAGATTCAACAGGCAATTTTTCTTCGGCTCATAAAGTTGGTGGTACTGGAAACGATTACGGCAAAGGTATTTCTGTTAGCAGTTCGTTTGGCGTTCATACAGTTGGCGATTATAGTAGTGTTGCAGATTTTGACCCAACTCCAGGCACATTTTCATTAACTCCAGTTTATTCTTATGACTCGTATGTTTTAAAGTTAACATCTTCATGCTCTGCATCAATAGCTGTAAACAGTGGCTCTGTATGTTCTGGCAAATCTTTTACAATTACACCTAGTGGCGCAAGTAGTTATACATATAGCAGTGGTAGTGCTATTGTAACACCTGCTAGCACAAGTAACTATACTGTAACTGGCACAACATCAGGTGGTTGTTTTGGCACTGCTGTAAGTACTATCTCTGTTAATGCAACAACTACTATTACAGGTATTACTACATCTACATCAAACTTATGTATTGGAAATAGTACTAGTGCTTATTTAAGTGGATATTCAGGTCCATCTATTGCAAGTTATACATGGAGCAACGGTTCAAACTCAGCTAATCCAATGATTTCTCCAACAGTAACAACAACTTACTCTGTAACAATAACAAATACATTAGGTTGCATAAGTAGTGCATCAGTTACACAAATAGTAAGTAATTGTGGAGGTGTTGGCTTATACGAAAACGAAACAAATAATATAATAACCATTTATCCAAACCCAGTAAACGACATTTTAAACATTGATTTATCTAATCATGATGCTTCAAACATCAGTATTATAAATGCATTAGGAGAGATCGTTTTTACTGAAAATGTATCTGCAAACAATTTATCATTAAAAACAAACAATTTAATAAGTGGTATTTATTTTATAAAAGTTGAAAGCAAACATAAAACTTCAACTATAAAATTTATAAAACAATAAATACTTTATTCTCTGTTTCAATTTTAAAAAAGGACCAATTAACTTAGTTAGTTGGTCCTTTTTGTTCAACCAACTTTTTCAGAATAGAACAATCGCTTCACAAGATATATTAAACGATTCACAAGTTAAATTTTGAGGGGTTTTACAATAACTATTCATTTGTAAATAAATTAAATAAACCTATAACTATGAAAAAAATTTACACAACAATTTTATGCCTAACCGCTATAATTTCACAGGCGCAAATACCAACAACTGCACTAGTCTTTCGACAAGAATTTACAGGTAACTACAATGACCTTAGCACAACAAATGCAATTCCAAGTGTTAATACAAGTTCATTAACTACAGATATGTTTAACGTCCCTAATCGAGCGGCTACTTTTCAGGCAGGCCAAAATATTCGATATCCATTTTCCTCTTATTCGCCTCTTATGGCAGGTAGTATTAGTAAAGAAATATCTATTTCATGCGACGTAAAATTAGATAGTGCTTATTTCGAAAATTTACCAACCCCAACCCAATACTTAAATGTTTTGAAAAATGGAGAATGTTTTATTCGATTTAGAAAATCAGGAAGTGGACCTACCAAAATACTATATCTTCAAACTGGTATTTTTAATAATGGACCTTTGGATTATGGTTACCAAATAACCACTTACCAATTAAAAGATTACACTCTACCAACTACTCAAGATACAATTAACTATAAACACAACAAATGGAATAATATTGGTTTCAGATACTTTCAAAGTGGGACAAGCTTAATACCAAATATTGAAACATTCCTAAATGGAGTTTTAATACAAGGTTCAAGCGAACTTTCATATACAGATATGCCTATTTCTTATAACGCATCCACAGAGGGTTTAGTTATTGGCCAACCATCAGGTGTTCTGCATCAATCTTTTCAAGGAAAAATTGATAATGTTTATATTTATGATAGAAAACTAACAAACTCAGAATTTGCAACTATTTCAGCTAATACATTTTATACTAGCATTAATGAAACAAAACAAAATGTAGCCATTTCAATTTTCCCAAATCCTGCAAATTCAAACTTAACTATAGAATTATCAAATAATGATTTATATGATATAAGTATTATAAATACATTGGGAAAGGTGGTACTTATTCAAAAAAACGTTTCTAATTCAATACATTTAAACCTAAGTCACTTAGCAAATGGGGTTTACTTCATAAAGGCAGAAAATAAAAATGGTTCAACAATAAAAAAATTCATAAAGCAATAAATAAATTTAACATGTAAATTTCTTATTTATTTAAACGTCCTATTAGCATAATAATAGGACGTTTTTAAATTTGTTAATGTGATGAACAATCCTTCAAAATACAATTCACAAGATAAAATCTACGGTTCGCAAGGTTGAATTGGTAACACCAATTCAAGGCTGTTAATTTGTTTTATAAAATTTATAACTATGAAAAAAACTTTTTACACATTCACAATTACACTTTTCTCCTACTTCTATGGGGCAAGTCAATGTAGTCCAATTTTACCATTAACATCAGCATCATCACCTAGTGCTTGTGTTGGCAATACAGTAACTTTAAATAATACCACTTCAGGTAGTTTAGGTGGCGCCTCATACTTTCAATGGGCTAAAAATGGTGTGCCATTCGGACCAACTGCTGCATTTGCTTTTTCGTTACCATCACCAACCATTACCGTTGGTACAAATATATTTCATATTGTTGCAGGAGGTGGTACTTGTACTGGAATTGCTACAGGAGCAAATACATCAGTAGTAACAGGTATTACACCAACATTATCTGTTTCTGGCGGAACAATATGTTCAGGGAATTCATTCACAATTAACCCAACAGGTGCAAGTACCTATACATACAGTGGAGGCAGCAATGTGGTAAGTCCACCAGTTGGTACAAGTGTATACACTGTTACTGGCGCAATTAGCAGTTGTACTCAAACAAAAACATTATCACTCGTTGTTAATTTAACTCCTACCATTTCAGCAGCACCATCTGCAACAATTTGTTCTGGTAATTGGTACCAATTTTTAGCCACGGGTTCAACCTCTTATACTTTTGCAAGTGCTTCATCAACAGTATTTGCAACAACTGCAAATACATTTTTCTCAACAACAAATACAGTGACTCCAACATCAAATATCACTTACACAATAACATCAAGTAATGCTGGTTGTGCTGCAACAAACACTATTATAACAAATATTACTGTAAATCCAACCCCTACCATAACAGCAAGTAATGGCACCATTTGCGCAGGAAATACATTCACGTTAAATCCTTCAGGTGCTACAAGTTACACTTACAGCGGAGGTTCAGCTGTTGTATCGCCAACAGTAACATCTGTTTATTTAATAACAGGTAATTCTACAGGTTGCAATAGTAGCAAACAAGTAACTGTAACTGTAAACCCTTTACCAAACACATATTTATCCTCTAATTACCAAAGTGGTATTTGCCCTGGATCAATTGTTTCAATAGGTGCATTTGGGTTTAACCCTTCTTACATGCATACCATGAATGGAATGCCAGCTGGTTTAGACTTAGTAGCATACAACTATACGCTAACTGCACCCAATGTACCAATTCAAACATACACATTTGTAGTTACCAATACTGTAACAGGTTGTTCAAAAACACTTACCACTTTTACCGCATCAATTAAAAATGGGACACTAACAGGAGCAACATCAAATAGTATTATTTGTCCTGGACAAAGTGCTGTTCTTACTGGTACCGCATTATCAGGAAGTGTACCAATGATTAATCCTAACTGGATTCCTGTTGCAACTTCTTATGGATACTCTGTTTCTATTTCTCCTACAGTAACAACAACATATACCTTTCAAACAACAGATGCTTCTGGATATGGTTGTATCTATCAATCTACTTTTACTCAAAGTGTTGGAATCTGTACTGATATTAATGAAACGTTAACGAACAATTCTTTACTTATCTATCCAAATCCAGCTAATGAAGTAATAACAATTGATATTACAGAAAATAAAGCCCAGTCAATTAGTATTACTAATACTTTAGGCGAAATTTTGCTTACAGAAAAAATCAATTCAAGTTTATTCTCTATAAATATTTCGGCACTCAACAGTGGGGTATATTTTATTAAACTAGAAAATAGTAAGGATTTTATTACCAAAAAATTCATAAAACAATAAATAGGTTTACTTGTAACTGTTCCTGTTTATTTAAAAACCCCATTGTATTGCAATGGGGTTTTTTGTTTTAATATACAATTTGTACATTTATACCATAATTTGAAGAATAAAAACCTTCCGTATGAAAAAAGAATTAAACCTTGTACTTGCCCCACATATTGCTTTTAATGAGCAATTATTAAAACAAGAAGTTGCTGAACAACTTGGATTAAAACCAAACGATACCTTTCATGTAAAACCTTTACGCAGAAGCATTGACGCTCGTTCGCGTAATATTAAAATTAATTTGAAAGTGGGGGTTTGGATAAACGAACCAATTTCTGATGATAGCTTAAACATTAAATACCATGATGTTTCAGGGGCATCAAAATCAATAACAATTATTGGCGCTGGTCCTGCTGGATTATATGCAGCTTTACGCTGTTTAGAAATTGGCATTAAACCTATTGTATTTGAAAGAGGAAAAGATGTGCAAGCACGCAGAAGAGATTTAGCAGCCATTAATAAAGAACACCTTGTAAACCCAGAAAGTAATTATTGCTTTGGTGAAGGCGGCGCTGGCACATACAGTGATGGTAAATTATACACACGCTCTAGTAAAAGAGGTGATATTGAACACATTCTTAAAACATTTGTATACCACGGTGCTGATGATGTAATACTCATTGATGCACACCCCCACATTGGAACGAACAAACTACCAAAAATAATTTCCAATATGAGAGAAGCTATTTTATCGCATGGTGGAGAAATACATTTTCATAGTAAATTAATTGATATCAATTATAAAAATGATTTAATTACCTCCATAATAATTGAAAAAACGAATGTTCTTAGTGACTCTGTAATCAGCTCAAATCAAAATGATAAACAATCC
>CALMMX010000123.1 GCA_937868545.1 uncultured Bacteroidota bacterium | reverse complement strand
TAAATAGTTACATGAGTTATGCCGATGATGATTGCATGAATACATTTACCATGAACCAAGCACAACGCATGTGGGCAACCTTAGGAGGCGCAAGATTTAGTTTATGGCAAATAAGTAATTTATCGTCAACAGGTATAATAGGAGTTGGCGGTTGTATAGCTCCCTTTTTAATAACGGATATAAATGCAAGTACTAACGGTATTTGTGCAGGCACATCATTTACCTTATCAAACCCTACTATGGGGAGTTCTACCACAAGCAGAAGTTGGTTAATGGCAGGTGCTAGCCCCTCAACAGCCACTGCACCAAGTGTAAGTATAACATATACTGCTCCAGGTTTATATTGGGCTTATTTAACGGTAAGTAATGCTACTAGTACTGCAAAAGATAGTTTTTTAGTAAAAGTGGCTAATTGCACATTAGATTCAACAAGGTTAGATAGATCACATTGGTTTTTTGGTAATTATGCTGAATTAGATTTTAGTACACCAGGTGGCGTAACCGCTGGAGTTTCAGCGTTAACTTATTCTACTTTAAACAGAGGGATGGAAGCTGTGGTAAGTATGAGTGATAAAAAAGGTAATTTATTATTTTATACAAACGGTGCTGATTTGTGGGATAACAATCACATCAAGAGAAATATTGTGCGTCCGATGTTTAAAATGGACATGTTATCTGATGGCACTATTTATCCCTCAACTTCCAACGCATTAGCAATACCATTTCCAAAAGATTCTTCTAAATATATTATAATTTCTGCGCCACACACAGGAACAACTTCTAACTATGATTCAATCTATTATGTTGTTTATGATATTAATACAAAAATTGTTTCTTCAAGAAGAGGTTTTAGAAATGTAAGTTTACCCAATTCTTTTTCAGAAGGACTAGCTGTTGTACCTCATTGTAATGGAATTGACTATTGGGTCATATGTAAACCTAATACAAGTTTATCTGATAATAATAAAGCGTATTCAATTTTAATTACTCAAGCGGGTCCGGGTAATGTAAGTAAAGTTACAATTTCTAATAGTATAACTGCTCAAAACGCTGGGATGTTTAAATCTAATAGAAAGGGCACAAAATTGTTAAGGTCTGATTGGTGGGGGGGATCGGACAAACTGGGGTACTTTTATGACTTTAATTCAACTACTGGCTTATTAAAAAATGAAGTTCCTTTTGGAAGTGTAACTCCTAATTCTAGCATTGGTGCTATTTTTAGTCCTAATGATTCACTTGCTTATATAACAAGTCAATATGGACCTGTATTTTTACATCAAGTTAATGTGTTCACTCTTGCCACAAGAACAATGGTTACTTCATCTGATTTTCAGGGTATACGAATGGAAGTAGGGCCTGATAATAATATATATTTTTCCCAGCTAAATAACGACATAGCTCATAGAAACATAGATAGAATTATTAATCCTAATAGTTGGAGTTCTGCTTCATTAATTAGAGCAGCAATAAATTTGCCATCTGGCTGTTCAGATGAATTTATGGGCTTGTGTAACTTTATGGACGCCGACCCTAAACCAGAAATAGCTAATGATTACAACTATACCCAAACAACTTGTAACACATTTAAGTTTATGGTAGATAGTTGTTGGCAAGTATATAATGTAAATTGGAATTTTGGCGATGGCACAACAGCATCAGGCTTAATGGCCAATCATACTTATACCTCTACAGGTTCATTTACTGTAAAAATGACATTGAGTATAGGCACATATTCATTAAGTGCGGTTATAAAAAACATCACTGTTTTATCGAGTACCATAGCTATTACAGGTCCTACCGTAATTTGCAAAGGCAGCACCTATTTAAATAATTATGGAGTGAGCGGTATACCAGGCGCAACCTATAATTGGGGAATTGTAAATGGTATAATTTCAGGTCCCACTAGTTTATCAGATGTAAATGTAGGATCAACTACAATAGGTATTTCAACAGTATCAGTACAAATTATTAATGATGGATGTATATCGGTAGGTACTAAAACGTTAGTGATAGATACTATCCCAAGTGTGTTCATGACCAGTCACCAACCTGTTTGTGTGGGAGATGTAATTATGTTATCAGGCTCTCCAGCAGGTGGAATATATGGTGGAGCTGGAGTTACAGGAAGTACTTTTAATTCAAACGTTACAGGTGCAGGAAATCAATTAGTTTACTATACCATTACAAATGGCAATGGTTGTACTAATACTGCTACTAGTACTATAACAGTAAATGCATGTGTTGGTATTAATGAACAAAACAATAATACTCTCCAAGTGAATGTGTATCCTAATCCAAGTAAAGGAGAGTTAAACTTATCTGTAAATAAGGAGTTAGTAAATGGTAGAGTGAAAGTTTTTAATTATTTAGGACAACTAATTATTAATGAACCCTTAAAACAGCAACTTAAATTAGATTTAACTAACTATAGTAATGGAGGATACGTTATTAAGGTTTATGAAAATAATACGGTTCAATTTACTAAAACGTTCATTAAAGACTAAAACGGCAATTATATATAACACCATTGCTGAGTCAAGTTTAAATAAAGCCCCCTGTTAGTTTGTTTAGTGGATTGTTTAATAGAACTTTATTTTAACTTGCTCAGTAAAAGGTATTTTAGTTTCAAAAATAATAATTATTAATCTTTTATATAAAAATAACTAAA
>CALMMX010000122.1 GCA_937868545.1 uncultured Bacteroidota bacterium | reverse complement strand
TTGAAATACAAAAAAAATATGCTCAAGTAGATTATGTGTGTTATTTACCAGTAGACACTAAATCAAATGCGAGAGATTTTTTAGAAATAGTAAAACCAAAAGTGGCAATTTTTGTGAAATATGAATTTTGGCTAAATTTTTTATTTCAATTAAAAGATAGAAACATTCCTACTTTTTTAATTTCAACAGTTATAAAAAAACACCAATCATTTTTTAAATGGTATGGCGGTAACTTCAGAAAAGCTTTACGAACGTATCATACTATTTATACACAAGATAATCAATCGTTGGATTTATTACATCAGTTACAAATAAATACTGGGCAATTAGCAGGAGATACTCGTTTTGATAGGGTATTGGAAATAGGCGTTGCACCTAGTAAGCATGAATCAATTAATCAGTTTATGAAAGATTCTTTTGTAATAATAGCTGGTAGTTCTTGGCAAAAAGATGAAGATGTTCTTATAGAAGCCTATCTAAAATTAAAGCCATTGTATTCTAATATAAAGTTAATTTTTGCACCACATGAAATTGATTTACCAAATATTGAAAGGTTAAAGAAGCAATTACAAACTAAACAAATAAGTTGTGATTTATTTACTGAACAAAAAGTGCCTTTTCAAAGTTCAGTATTAATATTGGATACAATGGGTATGTTATCATCTATTTATCAATATGGAAATGTGGCTTTTATTGGTGGTGGATTTAATAACGGAATTCATAATTTATTAGAACCTTCTGTTTTTGGATTGCCAGTGTTATTTGGACCTAACCATCAAAAGTTTAATGAGGCAAATGAATTAATAAATTTAAAAGCTGGTTTTGAAATTGCAAATGACGATGACTTTGTAAAATTCTTAACTCGTTTTTTAACTAACGAAGACTATTTAAAGGCAACATCTACTATTTCTAGAAATTATGTTGTTTCCAAGTCTGGTGGAACAGCTAAAATTATTGAAGGCTTAAATCCTTATTTTAATTAGCATTTATTGTAAAAATTGAGTGAAAAATACAATTGAATATCTCAAAAATAATGAGATATTTGCTAAGTATTAAATCAATTTTAAATGAAAAAAATAGCATTATTAGCATTATCTCTTTCAGTATTTTTCGCATGTAAAAATTCAACCACTTCTAATAGAACAGGTTTTGAAATTAAAGGAAGTTTAACAAACTCAAAAGGTGAGGCTATCTATTTAGAAAAGTTATCTCAAAAAGGACCAGTAGTTGTTGATAGTGCAATATTAAATGAGAAAGGAGAATTTTTAATTAATAATTTCACACCAGCTGTTGGATTTTATCGTTTAAAATTATCACAAGCAAATTTTGCAATGTTAGTATTAGATTCGGCTCAAAAAATAACCTTAACAGGTGATGCCAGAGATTTAGGAAATACATTTAAAGCAGAAGGCTCGCCAGATACTAAGTTGTTTTTAGAATACCAAGAATTAGCGAAATTTCAAAAAACTAGAACCGATTCGTTAGAAAATATTTTTAATAATGCCTTAATAGTACAAAAATTAGATTCGTTAAGAGCTGACTCATTATCAAAAGTTTTGCAAAAACCATATGAACTTATGGTAGCTTCTTATAGTGATATTGTTGCAAAAAAAATTAAAGAGAACCCAAGTTCTTTTGCTTCAATTATGGCTATCCAACAAATTAAACCTGAAATTTATTTAGATGTTTATAAAGCATTAGACAAGGGCTTAGCTGAAAAATATCCTTTAAATGAAGATGTTAAAGCTTTCCACGGAATGGTTGAGCAAACTGAAATGATGGTATCTCGTACTGAAGCTATTAAAGTAGGAGCAGAAGCACCTGAATTAATTTTACCAATGCCAAATGATAAAGAATTAGCATTATCATCTTTAAGAGGTAAAGTGGTTTTAATAGATTTTTGGGCTAGCTGGTGTGGACCTTGCCGCAAAGAATTACCAAATGTAAAACGTGCTTATGAAAAATATAAAGCAAAAGGCTTTGAAATTTTAGGTGTATCTTTAGATAAAGAACGTGATGAATGGATTGGAGCAATTTCTAAAGAAGGATTAACTTGGCCACAAGTAAGTGATTTAAAATTTTGGCAAAGTGAGGCTTGTAAGATTTATGCAGTACAATCAATACCATATACCGTATTAATTGATAAAGAAGGTAAAATTATTGCAACTGATTTACGTGGTGCTGACTTGGATAAGAAGTTAGCTGAAGTTTTAAACTAGTTGCCAAACTCTAAAATTGTAAAGGGTAAAAACTAATATTATAGAAATATAAATTATGATTAAATTTTATTTTATTATTAGTTTTATTCTAATTCATGTTTTTTCTAAGGCACAACAAAATTATTTTCAGCAAGAGGTTAATTATAAAATTGATGTTACCTTAAATGATGAAACTCACCAACTGAGTGCATTTGAGAAAATTGAGTATATCAATAATTCATTAGTTTCTTTAGATTTTATTTATTTTCATTTATGGCCAAATGCCTATAAAAACAATGAAACAGCTTTAGCAAAACAATTACTTCAACAAAAAAATACAATTATGTATTTCGCTAAGCCCGAAGATTTAGGCTATATAGATAGTTTAAATTTTTTGGTTGATGGTGAATCAATAAAATGGGAATTTGACAAAGAGCATATTGATATCTGTAAACTTCTATTAAATAAACCTATAAAACCAGGAGATACAATCCACATTTCAACTCCTTTTAAAGTTAAAATTCCTTCTGCCGAAATATCTCGTTTAGGACATATTGGTCAGGCTTATGCAATTACACAGTGGTATCCTAAACCTGCAGTTTTTGATAGAGAAGGCTGGCATCAAATGCCCTATTTAAACCAAGGTGAGTTTTATAGCGAATTTGGGAGCTTTGATGTAAATATCACTTTACCTAAAAATTATGTGTTAGCAGCTACTGGCGATAGAATTGATGAACCCGAAGAGGATTTATGGTTATTTGATAAAGCTGAGCAAACAGAAAAAATGATTGCTAATAAAGCCTATAGCAAAGACATGTCTTTTCCTGCTTCTTCCAAAGATTTTAAAACTATAACCTTTAAGCAATACAGAGTTCATGACTTTGCTTGGTTTGCCGATAAACGATTTAATGTACTAAGAGGTGAAGTGCTAGTTCCTAGTTTAGGAAGGAAAGTTAATTCATGGGCATTTTTCACTAACAACGAGCCTGAGTTATGGTCCAAATCCATTGAATACATTAATGATGCAACTGCATTTTATTCGTTAATGAATGGCGATTATCCTTATAATCATGTAACAGCTGTTGATGGAACCATTAGTGCAGGCGGTGGCATGGAATATCCAAATATTACAATTATTGGTGAAAGTCATTCTGAGTTTACTTTAGAAACTACCATAATGCATGAAGTAGGGCATAATTGGTTTTATGGTATTTTAGGAAGTAATGAAAGAGAGTTTCCTGCATTAGATGAAGGATTAAATTCATTTTATGAAATGAGATATATTAGAAATAAATACCCTGATGCTAAACTTACCAAGTTAATAGATAGAGATAGTTCGTTTAAATTTTTTGGATTAAACAAGTTTAAATATAAAGCACAATATGAGTTTAGTTATTTAATTGCTGCCAAAAAAAATACGGATCAAGCAATTCATAATTTAGCTAAAAGTTTTACCGAGTATAATTATGGCGCTATTGTTTATAGTAAAACAGCATTAGCCATGGATTATTTAATGAATTACCTTGGTAAAGAAAAGTTTGACGAAGCCATGCAGTTTTATTTTGAGCAATGGAAATTTAAACACCCAAATCCTACAGATTTAATTAAAACCTTGCAATACTATTTAAATGCAGATTTGTCGTGGTTTACAAACGAATTAATTTTAACCAATCATAAATTGGATTATAAAATTTTGAACACTAAAACGCTTAGTGATAAGAGCCATATTATTTTAGTGAAAAATAAAAATAAATTATTAGGTCCAGTTTCAGTTTCTGGATTTAAAGATAATAAGTTGGTTGGCACTGTTTGGTACAATGGCTTTAAAGGAAAACGAGTTATTGAGTTTCCTCCAAGCGAAGTGGATGAATTTATAATTGATGCTGACGAATTCATGCCTGAAATAAATCGTAAAAACAATAATTTACGAGTTAAGGGTATGTTTAAAAAAAGCGATCCATTGCAATTTAATTTTGTAGGGAAATTAGATAATCCTCATTATAGTCAATTAAACTACATTCCAATAGCTGGTTATAATCAGTACAATAAATTTATGTTAGGTTGTGCTATTTATAACTATAACTTATTACAAAAACCTATTGAATTTACAATAGCCCCAATGTATGCATTTGGCAGCAAAACTCCTGTCGGATTTGCTGATTTTGATAAACACTTCGTGCAAAATAACTCAGTTTTTCAAGAAATTAATTTAATAGCTCGAGTAAAATCGTTTTCAAATAATATTATTGAAACAAAGAATTTTAATGACTTTTATAATACCAATATCAAATCCTTTAATTTAAATTATTATAAAGTGGCAGGTACCATTGATTTTGAATTGAAAAGAAAAGATCCTTTAAGCCATATTACACAACATTTGTCTTATACTACAAATCATTTATGGACAGAAAATTACACCGTTAGCAATGATACTTTAAACCCAACAGTAGCTAAAAAAGGGAATTATACAATTGTAAATAGATTACAATATAGCTTAAAAAATTCTCAAGTTATTAACCCCTATAACTTAACGTTTAATTTCGATCACAATGATAAATTTGGAAAAGCAAGTGTTGATTTAAATTATTCCATATCTTTTAAAAACAATAAAAGTTTAGATTTTAGATTATTTGCAGGTGCTTTTGTTTTTGGTTCAAATTCAGCTAAAGCACCATACAAGTTTAGAATGAGTGGTTTTAATGGATACCAAGATTATTTATTTGATTATAATTACGTTGGAAGAAATGATAATAATGGAGTTGGTTTTGCACAATTTACTGAAAATGATGGGGCTTTTAAAGTTTGGACTCCCTTGGGGCAAACGTCTAAATGGTTAGTTGCCTTAAACATAAAATCACCAACTTTAGGTAAATTGCCATTTAAATTATTTGCAGATATTGGTACAAGCGAATTTAATGAAAGTTTATATAAAGATAAAATCTTATATACTGCAGGTTTAGATATCTGTATTTATAAAAACATTTGTGAAATCTATATTCCTTTTGTTTATAGTAATGATATAAAACAAGCCTTAAAAGTAAATAATAAAGGTGCATTTTTTGATAGCATAAGATTTACATTAAATTTGCATAATATTAAACCAAAAAACATTATTGCTAATAGTTTCTTTTAAGAATTGATGGACGCAGGGAAAAAAATATATTTTGCATCAGATTTCCATTTGGGAGTGCCAACGCATGACCAAAGTTTAGCGCGTGAAAAGAAAATTATTCGTTGGTTAGATTCTATTAAAAATACAGCTCAAGAAATATATTTAGTGGGAGATATTTTTGATTTTTGGTGGGAATATAAATATACAATACCTAAAGGACAAACACGTTTACTAGGGAAAATTGCCGAATTAACAGATTCAGGAATTCCTGTACATTTTTTTACTGGTAACCATGATTTATGGATGAAAGATTATTTTGTTACTGAACTTGGTGTTACAGTAAATAAAGAACCAATAAAACGTGTAATTAATGGTAAAACATTATTTATTGGTCATGGTGATGGTTTAGGACCTGGGGATAATTGGTACAAGTTTTTAAAGAAATGTTTTACGAGCCCTTTTTTAATTTGGTGTTTTAACAGATTACATCCAAACTTTGGATTTTATATTGCACGCCGTTCAAGTAAACGTAGCCGAGTAATTACAGGTGATTCGGATAAAGAATTTTTAGGAAAAGAGAATGAGTGGTTATATAGTTTTTGCAAAGACGAATTAAAAAATGGACATGTAGATTATTTTATTTTTGGACATCGTCATTTACCATTAAATTTAGAAGTATCTCCAACCTCTACTTATATAAACCTAGGAGAATGGATAAACTATTGTACTTATGCCCAATTTGATGGCAACACCTTAGAACTTAAAACCTTTGAGGGGTAAGTTTTATTCTTTACTATTTAAACATTCCTTTTTGGTGGCTCCCAAGCACTTTGTTTATTGGCTTTTATAAATTTAAAAAAGCCAATAAACAATGCTAAATTCATTAATAAAAAATGACCAATTGAATTTACAAGTGGGATTTTTATTTTATGTTTCTCAAAATAAATAGCAGCAATAGGTAGTATAATTAGTGAGCCATACATTATGGTAATTAAAATAAATACTTTAAAATAAAACGACAGTATTAAACTAAATACAAATGATTTTAGAATTGCAAAAGGTGTAATCCAACGGCATATTTTATGTGAAAAAAAAGCAAATGCAAATGGATTATACTTTGGAGCAAGTAAATATTTATAGTAATTTAAGTTTCTAAAATTCCCCAATGATATCCTAATTTTGCGCTTAAATTCAATTAAAGGTTCATCATTTACATCCTCGTAACAAAGAGCTTCTGGTTCAAATAAAACTTTTCCTTTTTTTGAAATTACATCTAAGGTTATAAAAAAATCATCCATTAAAAAACCATCTGGTACAGTTACAAAACTGTCTTTTTTTATCCCATAGCAACCGCCTTCTACACCTACACAAAAATTATAGTTTATACTTTCATTGTGTTTCAATTGGTTTTCAAAATTCATGTAAAATATTTCTTGGTTAGAAATACCTTCATTTTTTGGAGAAAACTTTAAAATATTACCACATACCAATTGAGCTTCTTTCTTTCTTAAATTATATACTAAGGCTTTTAGTGTATTTGGTTCAAAAAACACATTTGCATCGGTCATAATCAAATAATTTGTGTGGCATTTAGGTATTAAATCATTTATAATTTTTAATTTTCCTTGTCGCTCATTATAATTAATTAATATAATGTTTGAATGTGTTTGAATAAATGATTCAATAATAGTATGAGTGCCATCTGTTGAATTATCTGAACCAATTAAAATAGATAATTTATCTTTTGGGTAATTTGTATTTAATAAGCTTTCTAATTTTCGTTTTATTACTTTTTCTTCGTTAAATACAGAAAATACAACTGTTATTGCAGGCCAAGTATTTACTTCTTCATAATTATTTTTAACAGGAAGTTTTTGAGATGCTTTTAATTGCATGTACCAAGGAAATATTACATAACTATAAATAGGTATGAATACACATATTAAAAATAGTATTAAAGAAAAGTTTACCATTAACTTATAGAGTAATCTTTAACAATATTGTATAAAGTATCTCTTTCTACTGCAGTGCGCTTAACTTGAGTAATTAAATCAACTAATTGTTGAGTTGTAAGTTTTGGTGTTTTTTCTTCGCCACCAGCCATACTTTATATTTTGGTTGTATCTTCTATTGTACAAT
>CALMMX010000121.1 GCA_937868545.1 uncultured Bacteroidota bacterium | reverse complement strand
GAATTTATAATTAAATTTTATAGTGCTTTGTTATAGGGAGATTTTTGTGAAAAAAAAGAGCTGCATATAGCAGCTCTTTTATGAAAATATGAATGAAGTATTATTTTATGCTAACCTCAACTGCATTACAAATTTTGTCTGCCGTGTTACCTTCCCAAACTAAAACTACTACTTTAAATTTTGATGCATTCCAAGAACTACTAGCAGTAATTGTATATACACCTTCAACAGTTTGATTAGCTGTGAAAGAAGTTCCCATTGAAATTAAACCTAAATCACCAACACTTCCATTTCCTTTTGCTCTTAAAACATTGTTATGGTCGGTATTTGCTTCTGGTCCAGTTTGGAAGGCATTAATTCCATCTTCTAGTAAATAAACACCAATATAATGTTGTGTACTTGTTGCATTATAAAATATTGCTTTAGTATTTACTTTAATGGTATTTCCAGAACGAGATGCAACTGCACCAATTCCTACACTAGGAGCATTAGCTTTAATTGCTGTTACTTTAGAATCTATTGTACTATTGTTTGATGATGCAGAAGAACTAAATCCTCCATGAGTCATTGTATAACCATGACCTGCATACCATGCATGTGGAATACTTGTTACTGAACTAAATGTGCTAAATACTTGTGAGAATTTTGGCCCAGCTTCGCTTGAAGTTGAGATATCATCACCATCTTGTATGCTCAATAAAACTGCATCACCACTGTAAGTTGATTTTAAATAAGCTTTAGCTGGTTCTCCGTTATCACCACACGGGCCACACCATGTAGCACCATTGTAAATCATTGTAGCTCTTTGTTTTTTTGCTACTGGAATATCAGAAGCATCAGTTGAATTAGAAACATATCCTGCAGGTTGTTCACAAGCTTCAATTGCTACTGCTGGATTTCCTTTTCCATCGCCATCAGCATCTTCATACCAAGTTCCTGCTAATGTACAAGTTCCATCGTTTTTTTTAGCGCCTGAGTTGTAATTACAAGCTGTAGAATCTGTACAACCTTTTTTACAGCTTTGGTTGGTAAATGCTATTATACTAAATAGCGAAAAAAATAAAAGTAGCTTTTTCATAATTTTATAGGTTTAAGTGATTAAGGATATTTTCTTAATCAAATATAGCATAATAAACTACAAAAACAATACAAAATCTGAAAAATACTATATAATTATTAAAATTATTTTAAAAATGTGTCGATTGAATAAATGCTGTTTTTTGGAATATATTCTATGAAATCATTGATTTTTGACTCTTCAAAATTATTTAAGTCTAGTTTAGGAATAAATCTAATTGTTTCTTCAGAATCTTCATTAAATATATAACCGTATTTTCTAACACCGTTATTTAAAAGAATCATTGCTTGAGTTGTATTCATGTCTATTATTTAAAAATCCAATAATAGTGAATCAAAGTTAATGCCATTTTCAATTTTTAAAATGTAACCTTACATTAACTTAATTTTAACATTTAAATAATGTTTTGTTTAGTTTGTGTTAGTGTTTGGCAATTTTTCTTGTTTTGAAGCCTTTTTGGAGCCACTATACATTTCAAATTTTAGTAGCTTACATTCTAAAGAGGCATTAAATAAAGTCATTTTTTTGCTTGGGTGTAAGCCAATACTTTTCATTGCTTCCATGTTTGAAGTAATAATCCATGCAGTCCAACCGCCAAAATCCTTTTTTAATTTATCGCCAATTTGTTTATAAAATGCATTTGTATCTTCCATTTTAATACGTTCATCATATGGTGGATTTAATAAAATAGTACCATGTGGTTTAGTAGGCATTAAATCAAAAAACGAAATATGTTGGTAATGAATCACATCATCTACTTTTGCAACCGCACCATTTCTTTTCGCCATTTCAAGAGGCACTATATCAATATCAGATGAAATAATATTTGGCATATCATCTTTTATTCTATTAATACAGCTATCATAAATGGTATCCCAAAGCTCTTTATCAAAATCACGCCATTTCATAAACCCAAACTCTTCTCTAAAAACTCCTGGAGGAATGTTGTTAGCAAACATTGCCGCTTCAATTCCCAAAGTCCCACTTCCACACATGCCATCAATTAATGGTAAATGGGGCTGCCAGTTTGATAATAAAACCATGCCTGCGGCTAACACTTCTTTCATTGGAGCAGTATCAATATCAACTCTATAGCCTCTTTTAAATAAAGAGTCGCCGCTACTATCTAAATTTACGCTCACATAATTTTTAAAAATATGAATATAAATTCTAATAGTTGGATTATCTAAATTAACATCTGGTCTTACCGAAAATTTCTCTACAAATCTATCGCAAATAGCATCTTTCGTTTTTTGTGAAATATACAATGAGTGATTAAAAACTTCTGAATTTACAGTGGCATTAATTGCAATAGTATCTTCTGTTCCTAATAATTTTTCCCATTCGTATTTTTTTAAATTCTCATATAATTCATGTTCATCTTCTGCATGAAACGAAAATAAAGGTACAAGTACTTTTAGTGCAGTTCTTAAGCATAAGTTTGCTTTATATAAAAATCCTTTATCACCTGTAAATGCAACACCTCTTTTAAATGGTTCAATATTTTTAGCGCCAAGTTTTAATAGTTCGTTTACCAATACGTCTTCTAATCCATGGAAAGTGGTTGCTTTCATTTCAAAGTCATTGGCATTATTTTTTTTCGTAATCAATGTATGTGTATTTTTTACAAATGTAATTTATTAATTGTGTTTATTTTAAATTAAATTTTAAAAATACCTTATAATAAATCGTTGGCTAAATTAGCTAATTCACTTCGTTCGCCTTTTTGTAAAGTAATATGCGAATATAAATTTTGACCTTTTAATCTATCTATTAAATAGCTTAAACCATTACTTTGTGCATCTAAATAAGGAGTATCTATTTGATAAATATCTCCCGTAAAAATTATTTTTGTGTTTTCGCCAGCACGTGTAATAATTGTTTTTACTTCGTGTGGAGTTAAGTTTTGCGCCTCATCTACAATAAAAAACATGTTACTTAAGCTTCTACCTCTAATAAATGCAAGTGGACAAATAACAATTTTTTCATGTTCTATCATTTCATTTATTTGTTTAAGCTCTTTATCTTTTTCAGTAAACTGGCTTTTTATGTATTTTAAATTATCCCAAAGTGGTTCCATGTATGGGTTTAATTTTGAGGTAATATCCCCAGGTAAGTATCCAATGTCTTTATTACTTAATGGTACAATTGGTCTTGCTAAATAAATTTGGTGATAATTTCGTCTTTGTTCAAGCGCGCCAGCTAATGATAATAAAGTTTTTCCAGTACCAGCCACGCCTTGTATGGTAACTAATCTAATATCTGGATTCATTATTGCATCCAATGCAAAAGATTGCTCAGCATTTTTCGGAATGATGCCAAATGAAGATGTTTTTGTAACACGTTTTAGTGATTTACTTGGCTGATCGTAACGAGCTAGTACGGATGCATTTCCGTTCTTAATTACATAATAATGATTTGCTGTTACATCATCTTTTTTTAATACATCTTTTGCAGCACAAGCACCTTTTTCATAAATTTGATTTATGAGGGTAGGGTTAACCTTATCAAGCGTAGTATTTCCTGTGTATAACTCATCTACTGTTAAAATTTTGCCAGTAGTATAATCTTCGGCATGTAAGTTTAATGATTTTGCTTTTATTCTTAAATTAATATCTTTTGTTACAAGCACAACTTTTCGAGTAGGGTTCGTTTCAGCTGTATATAACGCTGCATTTAAAATGCGATGATCACCTTTTCTTTCTTGGAAAATTTTCTCTGCATCTAGTTTAGACGAATTGTGCATTTCAATTTTAAAGTTGCCATGAGTTTTCCCATTTATTGGTGTCCATTCTTGTAAGGAATTTTGACCAGACATTGTATCAACATATCTAGTAAATTCTCTGGCAGAAAAATTCTTAGTGTCATTACCTTTTTTGAAATTATCTAGTTCTTCAAGAACAGTAATAGGTATTACTACATCGTGTTCTTTAAAGTTTTTTATAGCAGTATGGTCGTAAATAATTACAGAAGTGTCTAATACAAAAATTTTGCGATCACTTGTTTTTGGAGTTGGAGTTTTTTTTGCCATAATTTCTATAAATAAGGTTTATATAAAGCTATCTTTTTTTGCTTTTAATACTTAAGTTCACGTAAATAGAAATAAACATTGAAATGTTAATCTGATTTTTTGTTAAAACGGGTTTGCAATGACTTTAAATTAAGTATATTCGTGAGTCAAATAAATTACATTAATCTATAGAAAATGAATACAGAACCTAAAAAAAAGAAAAGTTTAATTAAACGTATATTTAAATGGACAGGAATTACATTTCTTGTATTATTAATTGCAGTTATTGCAGCTCCTTTCTTGTTTAAAGATAAACTGGTTCAATTAGTAAAAGATGAAGCAAATGCTAATTTAAATGCAAAAGTAGATTTTGGTGATTTTGATTTGACATTATTTAGTTCATTTCCTGATTTTAGGTTTAAAATTCAAAATGTAAGTGTGATAAATGTAGAGCCATTTGCAGGTGATACATTAGCCTTTATTAAACAATTGGCTTTTGATTTAAATATTAAAAGTGTAATTAGTGGTGATAAATATCAAATTAATTCTATTGTAATAGATGAACCTAATATTAATGCTACTATTAATAATGAAGGAAAGGCTAGTTGGGATATAGCAAAAGCATCTACTGATACAACAGCTACAGAAGCTCCAGCCGATACAGCAGCAACAAAGTTTGCTTTAAAATTAACAGATTTGAAAATTAATCATGCAAGAATTTCATATAATGATATTCAAGGAAATACCTCTGCAAAATTAGTAGATATGAATTATACCATGAGTGGAGATTTTACTCAAGATATTTTTAATTCAAATCACTTATTAGAAATTGCTGAAACTAACGTAAATTATGGTGGTGTAGGATATTTATCGAAAGTAAAAACAAGTTTTAAAGCTGGTGTTGATATTGATATGCTAAAAAGCAAGTATACTTTTAGAGAGAATGAATTAGATCTAAATGAGTTAGGTTTATCGTTTGATGGTTTTGTTGAGATGCCAGCAGATGACATTACAATGGACTTAAAATTTGCGGCTAAACAAACTGAATTTAAAGCTATTTTATCATTAATTCCAAGTGTGTATAGTAAAGATTTTGCTAATGTAAAAACAGAAGGTAAAGTGAAGTTAGATGGCTTAGCTAAAGGTGTAATGCATAGCGAAAAAGATAGCACTAAAAACACTTATCCTTCATTTGCACTTAATTTAGGAATAGAAAAAGCAATGTTTAAATATCCTTCTCTTCCAAAATCAGTTAATGATATTAATGTAGATGTGCATGTTGAAAACAAGAAAAATTATATAGATGCAACTACAATTGATGTAAATAAGTTTCATTTGAATATGGCTGGAAATCCTATTGATATGTGGGCGCATGTTAAAACTCCAATTTCTGACCCTGATTTAGCCGCAGAAATTAAAGGAATTATTGATTTGAATTCTGTAAAGGAATTTATACCTCTTGAAAAGGGTGATAACATGAGTGGAATTGTAAAAGCTAATATTGCAGCAGCAGGAAGAATGAGCAGTATTGATAGAAAAGAATATGATAAGTTTAAAATGAGTGGTAGTTTAGAAATTAATAAGATGAATTACAAAACTACTACTTTACCATATGATGTTTTATTAAATGTAATGAAATTAAATTTCACAAACCAATTTGTTGAATTAACTAGTTTTGATGCCATGCTTGGTAAATCTGATATTAAAGCAAATGGTAAAATTGATAATTTTATGCAATATATTTTTAAAGATTCATTAATTGCTGGAACATTTAATTTAAATTCTAATTTAATGGACATTAATCAATTAATGAGTAGCTCAACAACTACTGCAGCCACAAATACAGTTGCTGCTGATACAGCTGCTATGACGGTTGTTGAAGTGCCAGGTAATTTAGACTTTAATTTAAATGCAAATTTAGGAAAGGTGTTGTATGATAATTTGGTTTTAGAAAATATGGTTGGTAATATTCAAGTTAAAAAGCGAAAAGTTGATATGACTAATTTGAAAATGAATTTACTTGGTGGAGGATTATTAATGAATGGATATTATGAAACCACTAATCCTAAGAAACCAACTGTAAGTTATAATTTAAAAGCTAAGAATTTTGATATACAAAAGACCTTTGTAACATTTAATACTATGCAAAAAATTGCGCCTATTGCTAAGTATTCAAAAGGTATGTTTACTGCAACCCTCGAAAATTTTAAAGCAGATTTAGACCAATCAATGTCTCCTATTTTAACATCATTGCATGGTAATGGTGTATTTAAAACTAATAAAGTATCTGTTGGTGGTTTTCCTCCATTTGAAAAATTAGGCGAAGCCTTAAAAATCGAAAAACTTAAAAATTTAGAAATGGAAAATGTGGTTGCTGATTATGAGTTTAAAGATGGTAGAGTGTTTTTAAGAAATCCTGTAAAAGTTAAGATTGATAAAATTAATGCTGACATTACAGGTTCTACAGGATTTGATCAAACTATTGATTATAATTGGAAAATGGTTGTCCCTACAGAAATGTTTGGTAGCCAAGCAAATTCGATGGTTAGTGGATTATTAGGGCAAGCTAGTTCTGCAATAGGAACAACCGTTAGTATGCCTAAAACTGTAAATGTAAATGTTGGATTTGGTGGAACTGTTATGAAACCAACAATTAAAACTGGCTCAAAAGATAATGGAAAAGGATTAGTTAGTAATGTAAAAGACCAAGTTGTAAATACAGTTAAAGACAAAGCTAACGAAGAAGCACAAAAAATATTAGCTGATGCTCAAGCTCAGGTTGAAAAAATAAAAGCAGAAACACAAGCTACAGTTGATAAATTAAAAGCTGAAGGATATGCTCAAGCTGATGCATTAGTTGAACAAGCAGGAAATCCAATTGCTAAAATTGCAGCAAAAAAGGCTGCTGAGTTAGCAAAGAAAGAAGCTGATAAAAAAGCTCAAAAACTAATTGATGAATCGGATGCTCGTTGCAATAAAATATTAGAAGATGCAAAAGCAAAAAGTAATGCGGCTGCTGGAAAATAGCACCGCATTAAAATTCGTAAAGTTTTGGTTTGAATAAGATTTTATTATTTAATTACCGTTTTAATTCAAACGTTTGTAGTTCCTTTACAATGGATTCTTCGGCTATAACTTCTGTTACTTTAGAAAGGGGAGAACCTACATAACACCAATCTATAAATGTGTTTACATTTTCATCAGACCCTTCAACTTCAATGTATACATCGCCATTATGTAAATTTTTCACTAAACCAGTTAGGCCTAGCGACATAGCTTTGGCTTGCGCACATACCCTGTACCTAACACGTTGTACTTTACCTTTTATAATAATATTATAATGTCTAAGCTGTAATTTCTTCATTTATGGTATCAAGCCATTTTATAGCTTCTTGTTTAGTATTAAAAATTCTAGTAATGCGCTCAGGCTTCAATACTTTTAAATAAAAATTTCCAATAATTTTTTGGTCTAATCCGTTTATTACTATTGCTAAATGGCTCCTATTACTTGTGTACTCGTTATTTGCCATATATTCCATGGTTTCTCTTGGAATAAATACAAAGTGTATAGATGAAAAATCAATAATACTTTTTGGCAAAGGATCTTTAATAACTGAGAAAATATCCTTAAAATGCTTTTTTACTTTCGTTATTTCAAATGTAGTATCTGCATTTAAAGTTATTTCAACGCAATCATCATTAATTATAAAAGTGCTAATATCTGTTGCGTAAATTTGATTCATGTTTATGTTTTATGATCAGTAAATATAATTTATAGTAAATTGTATTTTAGTTTTAATAGGTTTAATTTGTTTAACTTTTCCAAATATTCTTTTAATAAATTGGCTTGTTCTTTAGGTAAAATATATTGCTTAGCTTTTGTAGTTAGTGAAAGTAAGTATTTATTATTTCCTTGCGGAATTATCTTAGAATTTATTTCAAAAAAGTCATTTGTTAATTGATTTTCAAAATCTTCAATATTAATTATAGAAATTGGCCTATTAAATTCAAACATAAAATTATAAGTATCTGTATAAGTAAAATCAAAATAGTAATTATTTGTTAATGATTTTGAGAAATTTTCCTTTTTTAAAATGAAAGAAAACCAATTAGTTAAGTTTAATGAGTCTTTTGTTGCTTTAATTTTAAGCGAACAGTTGTAACTAGTTTTAAACGGAAATATTTTTGATTCACTTGATTTTGAAATGTTTTCACTAAATACATTTGGTTTTTCTGTACACTTTTTAAAATAATCTTTTTGAATGGTTGAATCAATAAATGTTTTATTGTAATAGTGTCTTAAAATGGTTGAAAATTGCCCATTTAAATTTTCTTTGGTTACCCCATAAATAATTAAAGAATCTAAATTTATTTTAAACACAGCGTTTTCAGTTCTTACATTTTCATTATAATTACTAATGGGCGTTTTAATAAATTTTAATTCTTGCAAGCCAGGTATTTGCTTGGTTGCTTTTGTGTTTTTTGGGAACAGAGCACAATAAGTGCCTTCGCAATAAAATGGTAGTTCATCTGGGTAAAATGATATCCCATTATAGCGTGGCATATAAAATTTATATGATTTTTTGGTAGGTAAAGCAATAAAATTTATTTCATATTTTTCATGTGCTCTTGTTTGCAAATCATGAAAACCTAATCTTCTATCTTGCACATTAGCTATGTAATAAAAAATATTTTTTTCAAATAAAATATTGCTATACGTCTCAGTTAAAAATTCTTCTAATAGTTGTTTCTTCATTAATCTTTCACCTGAATTTAACGAGTATTGCGCATCCTTACTGTAATGCATACCTTCAGTTGAAATATATTTATAACTGTTTAGTGAATCAAATACGTTGTTAAAAAAATCAATGTAAAAAGTATCTGCTTTATTGATTGGGAATTTTGTTACAAATTTTCTGATATTAGCATTGTATTTGTAATAGATTTTGGGTTTATTTATCAATGAATCTGGTATGAAATACCAACTAAATTTGGAGGCAAATAAATAATTTGAATTGTCTACAGTTTCATTGAAAAATATTTTTTTAAGACCGTAAATACTTGCTGTTATATGAGGTAAAGTTTTTCCCGCCAAGCAGTTTTGAGTATAGTTTACAGGTTTTAAATTTTTAAATTCAAAATTATATTCTTGTATATTTTTTAATGATGTAACATAACTTTTTTTCGTATAGCTTAAACTATCTATGTTATGAATTTTAATTAAATCAATTTCTTTAAACTCTTCAGGTGCAATCGAACTAACGTATAGTGTAGTTCTAAGTTTAGGTATTATATCATTAATGTAAAATTGATTTGAATCATATTGCCCATTTATTGCAGCACTGTAAACATATTCAATGATATCTCCAACATCTAAATCTAAAAAATTGAAAATGTATTCATAATCATACAAATGCTCACCATTATCTGAATTCCAAAATACTTTTTTAGTATCAATTGGAATTGGTATTTCTGTTATAATATTTTTTCTAATGATGCGAGCAGCAAAATAGTTTATTTTATATTCTCTTATATAAGGAACTTGAATGTCACTATATCTACCTTGTTTCCAATAATTATTGTCAATGTGCGTAAGGTCGAATTTTTGTGGAAGAATTACCTTTTTAAATTTATTTAATCCAGCTAAGTTTAAAATTTTGATAGAAGTTCTTCTATTAATATTATTCCCTTTAAAATTTAAAGTAATTTCATCTTTTAAAATTACAGCATCTGCTCTTAAAAATGAATCGGGTATGTTTTCAAATTTTTTATTCTGATCTGGCCAATTATAACGCTCTGATGTAAAGTTTAAGTCTTGCGATTTTAAACTACAAAAAGTTAAAATAATTAATACAAATAAAGGTATTCTCATTATTTGTTTAGAGTTTCTAAATTACGATGCTCAGTTTTATTTAACTCGTCTTTACTTAATGATTTAAAATAATCGTAAGTGATTTTTAAACCTTCTGCTCTATTTACTTTTGGTGTCCAACCTAAAATTTCTTTTGCTTTTGTAATATCTGGTCTGCGTTGTTTTGGGTCATCTTTTGGTAATGGTAAAGAAATTAATTTTTGATTAGCTCCAGTTAATTTTAAAATCTCTTCAGCAAAATCTTTAATACTTATTTCGTCGGGATTACCAATGTTTACAGGCATGAAATAATCACTCATTAACAAACGATAGATGCCTTCAACTAAATCATCTACATAGCAAAAACTACGCGTTTGACTTCCATCTCCAAACATAGTTAAATCTTCACCTCTAAGCGCTTGACCAATAAATGCTGGTAACACACGGCCATCATTTAGTCGCATGCGAGGACCATAGGTATTAAAAATTCTTATAATTCTAGTTTCTAATCCATGTGTATCATGGTAAGCCATTGTAAGAGCTTCCATAAAACGCTTTGCTTCATCATAACAACCACGTGGTCCAACAGGGTTTACATTTCCCCAATACTCTTCGGTTTGAGGATGTACAAATGGATCTCCGTATACTTCGCTTGTTGAGGCAACTAATACTCTTGCTTTTTTTACACGTGCTAATCCTAAAATATTATGTGTACCCAATGAAGATACTTTTAATGTTTGAATAGGAATTTTTAAATAATCAATGGGGCTTGCTGGCGAAGCAAAATGCAGAATATAATCTATATTTCCTGGAACATGAATAAACTTACTTACATCATGATGGTAAAATTCAAATTGAGGTAATTTAAAAAGATGTTCAATGTTTTTTAAATCGCCAGTAATTAAATTGTCCATTGCAACAACTTGAAATCCTTCTTTAATAAAGCGATCGCACAAATGTGAACCTAAAAATCCCGCTGCTCCTGTAATTAATATTCTTTTTTGACTCATATCCTATTTTCTTTTTTTAAATGTCTAATTGACTAATTAGTTCGTTTTAACCCCAATACAATAATAACTGTAACCAATTTTTTTCATGTCTTGAGGGTCAAAAATATTTCTACCATCAAATAATGCTTTTTGTTTTAATCGTTTGCTTACTTCATCAAAATCTGGAACTCTAAATTCTGGCCATTCTGTTACAATTAAAAGGGCATCTGCTCCATTTAATGTATCATACATATCCATTGCATATTCAATAGTATCTTTTAAAGTATGTTTGGCTTCATTCATTGCTACTGGGTCATACGCTACAACACTTGCGCCTGCTTTTAATAATTTTTCAATAATAACTAATGATGGAGCTTCGCGCATATCGTCTGTTTTTGGTTTAAATGATAAACCCCATAATGCAAATTTTTTGCCATTTAAATTTCCATTAAAATGTTTGTTTACTTTATCAAATAATACTTCTTTCTGACTTTCATTTACATTTTCAACTGCATTTAAAATACGCATGTCGTATTTATTTTCTTTTGCTGTTTTAATTAACGCTTTCACATCTTTAGGAAAACAGCTTCCACCATAACCAACTCCAGGGTAAATAAATTTAGTACCAATACGAGCATCGCTACCAATACCTTTACGAACCATATTTACATCTGCCCCCATAATTTCACATAGGTTTGCAATGTCATTCATAAAACTAATTTTAGTAGCTAGCATTGCATTTGCTGCATATTTAGTCATCTCAGCAGATGGAATATCCATAAAATAAATTGGATGTCCGTTCATTAAAAATGGTTTGTATAATTTACGCATAAGTTCTTCTGCCTCTGGTCTATCAACACCTACAACAATTCTATCTGGTTTCATAAAATCTTCAATAGCTGCTCCTTCTTTTAAAAATTCAGGATTTGACGCTACATAAAAATCTAATTTCGAACCACGTTTAGCAAGTTGTTCTGCTAATGCATTTCTTACTTTTTCTGCTGTTGTAACTGGTACAGTACTTTTAGTTACAATTACCAATGGATGTTGCATATGCTCACCAACACTAGATGCAACCGCTAATACATATTTTAAATCGGCAGATCCATCTTCATCAGGTGGAGTCCCCACTGCAATAAATACTACTTCTGCATCTTGTATACTATCTTTTAATGAAGTTGAAAAATGTAAACGTTTTTTATCAACGTTACGTTTAACCATTTCATCTAATCCTGGTTCATAAATTGGTAAAATACCTTTGTGTAAATTATCAATTTTTCTTTGGTCAATATCTACACAAGTCACATCCATGCCAACTTCTGCAAAGCATGTGCCTGTTACTAATCCTACGTATCCTGTTCCTACTATTGCTATTTTCATATATTCAATTAGTTAATTTGACAATGAGTTTATGTGACTATGATCATTAAACTGAAATTGCCGTTTTATTTTTTAAATTATTTTTGTTGATGATGTAATTTTTGATAATATTTTAATTATAGTTTGCAATTATCTTTTTGTTCCATTGCCTAATAGTCACATTGACTAATTAACTAAATGATTTAAATTATCTGTAATATATTTTAATGTTTCCTCATCCATTTCGGTGTGCATTGGTAAAGATAATACCGTTGCACATAATTTTTCTGTTACAGGAAAATCACCTTTTTTAAATCGGTCACTTTTATAAGCATTTTGTTCATGCAACGGAATAGGGTAGTATATCATTGCAGGAATCCCTCTTTCAGAAAGTTGTTCTCTTAACTTTGTTCTATCAACACCAATTAATTGTAATGTGTATTGATGAAATACATGATTAGAATTTTTTGATCTTACAGGTGTTTTTATTTTTGGATTATTTTTCAATGCTTCGTCATAATAGTTAGCCGCTTTATTTCTTGCAGCAGCATACTCATCCAAATGTTTTAATTTAGCTTTTAGTACAACAGCTTGTATTGTATCTAATCGTGAGTTTACACCTAAAACATCATGCACATATTGTACACTTTGTCCATGGTGAGCAATCATTTTTAATTTTTTTGCAAGTTCATCATTATTGGTATAAATTGCTCCACCATCACCATAACAACCTAAGTTTTTACTTGGAAAAAATGAGGTACATCCTATAGTTCCTATAGTCCCAGCTTTAGCAGTTGTGCCATCAGAGAAAGTATAATCTGCACCAATGGCTTGTGCTACATCTTCAATTACATATAAATTATGTTTTTTTGCTAATGCCATTAAGCGTTCCATATCTGCGCATTGGCCAAATAAATGAACAGGTACAATTGCTTTTGTTTTTGGAGTAATTGCCTTTTCAATGGCTTCAATATTTATATCAAAAGTATCTGGATAAACATCAACTAAAACAGGTGTTAAACCTAATAAGCCAATAACTTCGGCAGTTGCAACATAAGTAAAGCTTGCTGTAATAACTTCATCACCTGGTTTTAAATCTAAAGCCATCATTGCAATTTGCAATGCATCAGTTCCATTTGCACATGGAATTACATGTTTTACATTTAAATAGTTTTCTAAATCTGCTTGAAATTCTTTTACTGCTGGACCATTAATAAAAGCAGTAGTATTAATTACTTCTTGTATTCCAGCATCAACTTCTGTTTTAATTTTTTCGTATTGACTTTTTAAGTCAACCATTTGTATTTTTTTGTTAAAAGTTGCCATTTATGTATTGGAAAATGTATTATGCGAATATAACTATTTTGCCATACTTTATAGGGATGATTATGAAATTATTTTGGAGCTTTTTCCCGCTTTTCGCTTTATCTTTTTTGTTAGCTTCGAGAGCCTCAGCTAACAAAAAAGGATGTCGCTGCAATCGGGGCTAGTATACAAACTAAAGTATATGTATCCTACTTTCTCCGCGTTCTTTTAAAAAAAACTTTGCGACCTTTGCGGTTATACCTCAAAAAAATCATCTGAAAAATTCATTAAATAAACCTTATCAGTTGCTCTAGTAAATGCTGTATAAAGCCAACGAATGTATTCTACATTAAGCATTTCTTTTGTTAAATATCCTTGGTCAATAAACACGCAAGGCCATTGCCCACCTTGAGCTTTGTGGCAGGTTACAGCATAATTAAATTTTACTTGTAAGGCATTAAAGTAGGGGCTTTTACGTAAATAATTCATTCTAATGCCTTTTATAGGTTCATCAGCAACATCTTCCATAACGTTTGAAAATAGCTGCTGTTGTTGTTCCTTTGTTAGAGAAGGAACTTCTGTGTAAATCGAATCTAGTAATAAATTTACTGTAAGTTCAGGAGTGTCTTCGTAATCACTTAGTTTTACTATACATTCTGCAAAATTAAAACCGTATAATTCTTTACGTTTTGTAATTTTTTTTATTTCTAAACTGTCGCCATTTGCAATAAAGCCAGCTTCAGATTTTTCATCTAACCAAAAATAATTGTTTTTAACTACCATCATTAAATCGCCACCACATAAGTCTTCTTCCATATATCTAACTCTTGCTCTAACAGCTTGGTTAAATAAATTGGCTCGTTTGTTACTTCGTGTTACTAATAAAACATTTTCAAATCCATAGTTGCTGTATGCCGAATTTAGGGCATCTTCTAAATCTTCGCCACTTAATCTAACAACATCTTTATGCAAACTTATTTTAGGGAAATTTCCATCGAAATCATCTATGCATTCTCTTAAATAAGTAGCATTCTTTAATACGCCACTTGCATCTTGTTGCCTTGCTACTTGCTTTAATTCAATATGTTTTATAAGTAAATGGTAGCTAGCTTTTAGATATTCTAAATTTAATGCAGGGCTCTCATTACTCCCAATTGGTGGTAATTGCGCAGTATCACCTACCATTATTAATTTACAATTGGTGCCACTAAAAACATATTCTAATAAGCTTTCAAGTAAACTATTGTAAACCGATTCGGAAGATGGATTATCTAATCCAATCATTGATGCTTCATCAACAATAAAGATAGTATTTGTATGTTTATTTTCTGCTAACGAAAAGGCTACTCCACCATCATGGGTAGGTATTTTAGTGAAAATTTTTTTATGAATTGTTTGTGCAGGTTTTTGAGAATAATTCGATAATACCTTTGCAGCTCTACCTGTAGGTGCTAATAATACACTTTTCCATTTAAATGTTGGTAGAGATTTAGATAAGGCTCCAATCATATTGGTTTTACCCGTTCCTGCATATCCTTTTAAAATAAAAATTTCTCTTTCATTGTGATTGCTTATAAAATCTGATAAAAGCGTAATTAACCTCGCTTGATCTTCATTTGGTGTAAACGGAAGACAGCTTAAAAAAACAGATTGAAAAGATTTATTAT
>CALMMX010000120.1 GCA_937868545.1 uncultured Bacteroidota bacterium | reverse complement strand
TGGGCTTACACATGTTCTTTTTCTGGAGGAGGAAGAAGAAGTGTTGCATCATTTGCAATTAACAATATTGGCTATATGGGAACTGGGAAATCTGGAAGTGGTACAAAACAAGACTTTTATAAGTTAGTTGCCAATGTTGGAATTAATGAGTTATATAATAATTCAAATCTCTTAAGTGTTTATCCAAATCCAGTATACACAAACACATTTGCTATTAAACTCGAAACAGAATTAGTAAATGCTACAGTTTCTATTATTAACTTAAACGGACAAATTGTTGAGTCAGTTGAAATTGATAATTCAAAAGAAATTGTAATTGACAGAACAAACCTAAGTGCTGGAAACTATATTGTTTCGATACACAACAGCAACCAAAGCATTTCAACTAAAAAAATTATTTTATTTTAATCTTACACCTATGAAATTTTTTACCACACTTTTTATATTAGTAAGCAGTTACATTTTTGCATCACCTCCAAATACATGGAGCAAAATGTCTGATTACACTGGTAATCCAAGAACAGGTGCTTCAGGATTTGCAATCGGCAATAAAGGATACATTACCAATGGTTATGATGGCGCAAACTATAAAGAAAGTTTATACCGTTATGATATTGGTTTTGATGTATGGGAAAAAATAACTGATTTCCCTTTCATGCCAAGAAATCAAGCTATATCATTTACTATTGGTGGTAAAGGTTATTTCGGCTCAGGGCAAGGAGTTGTTTTATATACTTCAGATTTTTGGGAATTTGACACTACAACTTTAGCATGGACACAAAAAGCTGATATAGGTGGCTTGCCCAGAAAAGCTGCTTGTGGCGTTTCTTTAAATGGAAAAGGCTATGTTGGATTTGGAGTATCATCAACAGGACTTTTAAAAGATTGGTGGGAATATGATGTTACAGCTAATACATGGACAGCTAAGGCAAATTGTACAGGGAATGCAAGAAAAGAAGCATCTGCATTTGCAGTTAATGGAAACTGTTATGTTACTTGTGGTTACACTGGTTCATTTTCAAATGATACTTGGGCTTATGATCCAGCAACAAACACCTGGTCTTCAAAAGCTACATTTATTGGAACACCTAGATACAATGCCTCAAGTTTTTCTATTGGAAATTCAGGATTTGTAGGTCTAGGCTACGATAATACTTTAAATTATACCCAAGATTTTTATCAGTATAATTCATATACAAATACATGGATGGCTGTTGCAAACTTTGGTGGCACTGCCAGAGAAGGTGCAAGCTCATTTGTAATAAATAATGAAGCATATGTTTGCTTAGGTTATGACAACTTATATAAATACGATGTATGGAAATACACACCAGATGTTACTGTTGGATTAAATGAAAAAACAAACAATATAATTACATCTATTTATCCAAATCCCGCTAAAGATTTTGCTACAATACGTTTCAATCAAATTTATAAATCTATTACAATACAACTTATAGATATTAATGTTAAAGAAGTAATAAATGAAACCATTTTTAATTCTTCTGAAACTACAATAAATACAAGCAACTTAATTGAAGGGACCTATTTCGTTAATATTATAAATGAAAATAAAATATTAGCTACAAAAAAAATAATTAAAATATATTAAAATGAGCATTTTTAAAAAAGCAATTTTAACAATAATACTTCTAAATTCATTTCAAGTTTTTAGTCAATGTATTAATGTAACTCCTTATGGTTCTGCAATTGTAAATAGTTGTTCAAATGGAACCATTTCTACGTGTAATTACGCCTCAGAATATGGTGAAATAACATTTAATACAGTAGGAACATTCACTTTTAATTCTTCAATAAGTACAGATTATTTAACTCTAACCACAGCTTTAGATGTTGTTATTGCTTCTGGTCCTGCTCCACTCGTAGCAACTATTCCATCAATTGGTGGTTACAGGTTGCATGTAAATACAAATTCGGCATGTGGAACAAGTTCTGTATGTAGAATTACAACTTATGCTTGCGGTGCTCCAACTGCTACAGTTTCAGGCGGATGTATTAGTTCAACTGCCTTTGGATCTGCAAATATTACATCGTGTACACCTGGTACAATTACTACGTGTAATTATTCTGGAGAATACAGTGAATTAACCATTCCAACTACAGGCCTCTTTACCTTTAACTCATCATTTAGTTTTGATTACTTAACTTTTACTGATAATTTAAACAATGTTTTATATGTAGGTACAACTCCTTTAAATGTAAACATTACAACACCTGGCAATTATAGACTACATGTTTCTTCTAGCTCATTATGCCCAACAGATGCAGTTTGCAGAACAACAAGTTACAGCTGTACTCCACTAGTTCCCTGCTCAGGGACACCACTTTCTGGAACTACAACTGCAAGTTCAGGTACTATTTGCGGAGCACAAACAGTAAATTTTGGATTATCAGGCAGCACAATAGCTTTAGGATTAAATTATCAGTGGCAATCCTCTCCAACTGGTGTTACTTGGTCTAATTTAACTACTTATACAAATTCTACAATGAGTTTATTAGTAAGCTCAACAACTTATTACAGATGTATAATAGGTTGTGGAACTTTTACTTCGAGTTCTGTTCCTAAATCTGTAACTGTTGGTGGAACTCCAATTGGTGGTGCAGCAATTGCTAGTTCTACAACTTCATGTGCAGGCGCTATTATTAATATGAGTTTATCAAGTGCTTCTACTTGGTCTGGTTTAAGTTACCAATGGCAATCATCGTCTACTGGTGTTACTTGGTCAAATATTGCAGGAGCAATTTTACCAACGAGATCTCAAGCTGTTATCGCATCAACTTATTTTAGATGCATTCTTACTTGTGGAACATCAACAGTAGCATCCTCACCTGTCTATATTTTTTCTTCTGTACCTTTAACCTACGCAAGCCTCCCATTATACGAAACATTTGATAATACTTGGCAAAATGGTTGCGCTACCAGAAATGTTCCAAATAATTTATATTGGCAAGGTGGCCCATTAACAGGTAATAATGCTTGGCGCAGACAAAATGATGGTACCTCTGCAGGCTGGACATCTCCAGGTTCTGGAATTGCAACTCCGCATAGTGGCACAGGTTGTGCAAATTTCCATTCAAGTAGTGCATCAATACATTCTCGTGGCGATTTAGATGTTCTTGTAAATATGGGTTCAGTAGGTAAATATGCCATTACATTTTATTATATCAATCCAACTGGAACAGACAATTTAGATGTGTTATTATCAACAGATGCTGGAATTTCATATAGTATTAAAGGAAGTTATAATAATCAAACATCTTGGGCTAAAAAAATAATTTATTACAATTCAGTTGGCACACCATCATGTATTGTAAGATTTAAAGGAAATGGAAATACCAGCTCTGCTAGCATGACAGATGATATTGCAATAGACAGTTTAGCAATACGTTTAGTTTGTTTAACTCCATCAATTAGTGCAACAGCATCAAGTACAAATATTTGTATTGGTCAATCAATTACTCTTACTGGTTCTGGAGCTACAAATTATACTTGGACACCTGGAGGAATTACATCAAGCGTAGCAGTTGTTTCTCCCGTGGCAAATACAAACTATGTTTTAACTGCAACAAATGATGGATTGTGTTTTCCTACAACAAACATAACAGTTTCAGTTACTGCCTGCCCTATTGGAGTAACTGAATTATCAAATCAAAATGCTATTATTTACCCAAATCCAAGTAATAAAATAATTAATATTGATTTTTCAAGTATACAAACTAATTCTAGCATTGAACTATTTAATAGTATTGGAGAATTAGTGCTTGTTGAAAAACTCGAAAACAAAGAAAATGTTATTAATATCGAAAATTTACAATCGGGTATCTATATTTATAGGATTTTAACAGGTAAAACCCCTATAAAAAACGGAAAATTGATAAAACAGTAAAAAAAATAAAAAAAAGTTATTTTTTTATTTGCAGATAAAAAAAAAGCTTTTATATTTGCACACCCAATTCGGGAGATTAGCTCAGCTGGTTCAGAGCATCCCGATTTATAATCGGGAGGGTCACAAAACTAATTGGACTTGTTCTTTAAAATATTGGGAGATTAGCTCAGCTGGTTCAGAGCACCTGCCTTACAAGCAGGGGGTCACAGGTTCGAACCCTGTATCTCCCACCAAAAGCCTCATAGAAATATGAGGCTTTTTTGTTTTTAACAACTTCCCTTTTATATAATTTATTTTAAATTATTATTCTTCTAAAATAATCAATTACATTAGAACTATGAAGAACTTCAAAGAAACGGCCAACTTTATATGGTCTATTGCAGATTTATTACGTGGTGATTATAAGCAAAGTGATTACGGTAAAGTTATTTTACCGTTGGTTGTCATAAGACGTTTGGATAGTGTGTTAGATGGAACTAAATCTAAAGTTTTAAAAAAGTTAGATGAGGTTAAAGCCATGAAGGTACAAAACCTTGACCCGATTTTAAACAAAGTTGCTGGATACAACTTTCATAATAAAAGCCAATTCAACTTTGATAAGTTGGTGGCCGACCCGAATAACATTGCTGCTAATTTAAGAAACTACATCAACGGTTTTAGTGAAGATGCACGAGAGATAATTGAGCAATTTGAATTTGATAATCAAATTACCAAGATGGATGACAACAATTTGTTGTTTATGGTAGTGAAACGTTTTCAGGAAGTTGATTTGCATCCAAATAAAATTAGTAGCATGGAAATGGGCTACTTATTTGAAGAGTTGATTCGTAAGTTTGCCGAGATATCAAACGAAACAGCAGGGGAACATTTTACACCACGTGAAGTAATTCGATTAATGATTAACCTACTGTTTTTAAACGATAGAGAAATCCTAACCAAAAAAGGAATAGTGAAAACCATTTATGATTGCTGTGCGGGAACTGGAGGCATGTTATCAGTTGCCGAAGAATACTTGCACGAATTAAATCCCGATGCTCGCTTAGAAGTGTTTGGACAAGAATTGAATCCCGAATCGTATGCGATTTGTAAATCGGATATGATTATCAAAGGCCAAAATGCTAGTAACATTAAAAAGGGAAACAGTATAAGCGAAGATAAATTACCCAGAGACAAATATGATTACTTA
>CALMMX010000119.1 GCA_937868545.1 uncultured Bacteroidota bacterium | reverse complement strand
ATATTTTGAGAGAAGATATTGCGTTTGATACACTAACTCAAAAAGAGGCTTTAAAAAATGCCCCTCGTAAGGATTCTGATTATTTTAAAGTACCAAAGGTTATTTCGCAAGAAGAATAAAAAATTAAATTAAACTAAGAAATAACTCTAGTCCAGATTTTTTTTCAGGTGTTAAATTGTATGAGATTTTATTTTTTAAATAATCAGTTGGATTAAAACCTTTTATTTCTTTTGGATTTTTTAGAATTGCTTCATCAATATTGTTTGTTCCTAATGATAAAGCATTATTAAAACGAGTAATAAAATCAGAATCAAGTTTTTTAGTACTTACCCAAGCTGCAAATACAAATGGTAAACTAGTATGTTTTATCCATTCTTCAGCCAAGTCGATTTCATATGTGAAATTTGTAAGTCCAAATGTTCTATCTCCAATAATAACTCCGCCAACAGTATCTTTAATATCATTTTCAAATCCAGCTTTTGAATCAATAAACTGAATGTCTTTTTTCCAAAAATGTTTATTTAGAACTTGAACTAAGGTTACTGAAGTTTTTGATTGATAGTCTAGTAAAACATGTGTTAATTCATTTAAAGGTTTTTGAGAATAAAGTTTAACACTATCTACTTTCCCTTCAGCACCAATACAATAATCAGTTATAATATGATATGATTTTAATTCAGGTAAAATGGCAACTGGTACTAATCCAACGTCTACTGAATTATTTTTAAGTTTTTGAGCACAAATACTTGGAATGTCTAATTCAATTTCAATTTCATTTTTAATCTCATGATTATCAATACCCCATAAAAAGGGAATAGTATTATAATAATTTACAATTGATACTTTATGCATAACTAATTAACAATTGTTGGAGCATTTTGTTTTTGAATTTCAAGAAAGCAAATTGTTGCACCTACAACTGCTAACACTGGGCCAAACATTAAGCCTATAAACCATGGTAATAGCATGAAGAAAGAATAAATTGCACCAATACCACATGCCAATCCAATGTTTTTTCTGGTAAATTGAACACTTTGAGAAATATTCATTTTATGTCGTTCAAAGTTATAATCTAACATAGTAAAACCTAAATAATACCAAGAAACAAACATTAAAAATGGTGCTGTTACTAATACTAATGGAGGGAAAAACATTGTAACAATAAAACATATGGCAATAAAAAAATATTCAATAAACATATTTCTAATACTAATACCTATACCTCTTAATATATCTTTTAATAACTGAGAGAAATTAAATGGGTAATTTTTGCCATTAATTTTTTCCTCGGCAGACTCTGATAGGAGCGAAAAAAGTGGCGATAAAAAAATAAGAACCATGTATTTTGAAAAAGTACTTGAAACAAACCAAAATATTAATTTGAAAATCCAAGCAATTATGAAACTAAAATAACCAGTTAAGAAAGGTTTTGCAAATGATATCCAACTTCCAGAATCTGGAATGTCATTAAAACTTAATTTATCATTGATGTATTCTGCAATACTAGATGCTAAATTAGCAAATAACCAAATGCTTCCTGCCCACATTAAAAACCATAATACTAAAGGATAAAAAAGATAAGGCCATAATCCTTTTTCAAAAATTAATCCAAATCCTTTAAACGAATTTCCTATAGCTTTAAAAAAACCTTCAAAAAATTTCATGGTTACATTTGTATCAATTTAATTTAAAGCTTGTTTTAAATCTTCAATTAAATCCTCAACATCCTCAACACCTACGCTTAATCTTAGTAAATTTTCAACTACACCAGCTTTATCTCTTTCTGCTTTTGGTATAGAAGCATGTGTCATGGTAGCTGGATGATTTATAAGAGATTCTACTCCACCTAGTGATTCGGCAAGAGAAAATACTTTGAAGGAAGAAGCTATTTTAAAAGTATCTTCTAGTGAAGCATTTTTTAATACTATTGAAATCATACCACCAAAATCTCGCATTTGTTTTTTTGCAATATCATGGTTTGGATGATCAGTAAATCCAGGCCAATAAATTTTTTCGATTTTAGGATGTGTTTTTAAGTATTCAGCAATTTTGCGTCCATTGTAACAATGACGTTCCATACGAAGATGCAAGGTTTTTATACCACGCATCACTAAAAAGCAATCCATAGGGCCAGGATTAGCACCACAACTATTTAAAATAAAATATATTTGTTCGTGAAGTTTATCATTATTTGTAATTAATGCACCCATAACTACATCACTATGTCCACCTAAATATTTTGTAACAGAATGCATTACAATATCAGCACCTAAGGCTAATGGATTTTGTAAATAAGGAGAAGCGAAAGTATTATCTACAGCAAGTAATAAATTATTTTCTTTTGCAATTTTCGAACAAGCCTCAATGTCTATAATTTGCATTGTAGGGTTTGTAGGAGTTTCGGCCCAAATTAGTTTAGTATTTGCGTTAATATAATTTTTTATATTGTTAGCATCAGTTAAGTTTATAAAATGAAATTTAATACCATAATTTTCATAAATTTTAGTAAACATTCTATAAGACCCACCATATAAATCATCACCTGTAATAACTTCATCACCTGGGCGAAGCATTCTCATAACGGCATCAGTTGCACCCATACCACTACTAAAACACACACAATGTTTTCCGTTTTCGAGTGCAGCAATATTTTTTTGTAACGCTTCACGAGTTGGATTTTTTCCTCTTGCATAACCATAACCTTTATTTGTTCCTGGAGATTCTTGAACGTAAGTAGAGGTTTGAAATATTGGAGTCATAATAGCTCCAGTTGAAGGATCTGGCTCAGCACCAGCATGTATTGCTTTAGTACCAAATTTGTGGTTTGAAAAATCTGACATAGTTGAAAATTTTGTACGAATTTAAGCTTATTTTGTTATTAAAATAGGGTAAAAAGAAAAACAATTTAATAAATAATTTATAGAAAATTACCTGAATAAATCAACATATAAATCCTCCACTTTTTTTCTTGCCCAAGGAGTTTTTCTTAAAAATGTTAAACTTGATTTAATACTTGGATTTGATTTAAAACAATTAATATCCACATGGTAAGCTAAACCATCCCAGCGATAGTGCTTAACCAAATGTTCTAAAACCATTTGTAAGGTTTTACCATGTAATGGATTATTTTTTTGTTCTGTCAAGTGGTTATGAAAAATTAATGACCATCGCCCATTAATTTAACTGTAATATTGTTCATAGAATCGTTGAGTTTTAACTGACATGCTAAACGCGAAGTATCTGTTATATTGGGAAGAGTATCAAGCATTGCATATTCATCATCAGATATTTCATGCAAATCTTCAAAACCATTAATTACAGATACATGGCATGTAGCACACAAAGCCATACCACCACAAGTAGCAAGTATATCAAAATCGTTACCTTTTAAAAACTCCATTAAGCTAAGCCCCATATCTGTAGGTGCTTCAAGTGTAGTTATCGAATTATCTTTGTTTAAAACGTTTATTTTTATATCTGTCATAACACTGCAAATTTAGTTAAAATGTGAATATATCTGAATTCTATGGAATTATTTTTTTAAAGCTTATATGTTGTAAAAATAAATTATCTTTGAATTCGGCTGAATAGTGAGGAAGTTGCATATATCGTTAAAAAAAAGTGAATAAATAAATGAGAAAAATTGTTGAGTATAGAAAATTATTGGGAGTTGATAAAGATGTTACGTTAGCAGATTTAAAAAAGTGTTACCGTAATTTCATGAAAGAGTATCATCCTGATAAAATTCAGGATAATGAAGCTTTGAAAATTGAAGCTGAAGAAAAGAGTAAAATGTTTATTGAAGCATATCATTTTTTGGTAAGTATTGCCCCAGAAACTATACAATTAAATTTAGATTCATATACAAAACTTACTACAACCTATAATATTGCCGATTTAAATTACAAAGGAAAGCGATTAAGAATTGATTTTACTGATGGTTCTGGTTATGAATATTATGGAGTTCCAGAAAACACATTTTCAAAATTAATAAATGCTGATTCGCAAGGGAGATTTGCAAGGAGACATATTTACTTTTCATTTTTATACAGAAATGTGAGTAAAACGGATATTTTGGAATAATTTTCTAACTATTTTGCTTTTTAGTGATAGGTTGGTTGTATTTTTTGAACTGATTAAACTTATTTATTAAAAATCTAAATCCTTTTTAGAAGGTATTTTTGGATTTATTTGGGTTTTATTTCTGTTTTATTTCTTAATTATAAAAAAATATGTAATTTTTGCTTTTCCATTGTATATATTTATAATCAAATGCTAAAGTCCAAATTTTCTAAATCCTTATTTCTTTTATTAATTCATGTATTATGTGTTAATAATATTGTTTTGTCTCAATCAAATACAAATTCTAATAATTTAATAGTTAACACTACTAATGGAAAGATTAGAGGTGTGAATGAAAATAATGTGTTTGTGTGGAAAGGCATAAGATATGCTGAAACTACTGGTGGTGTAAATAGATTTAAGGATCCTCAACCAGTTAAGAAGTGGGATGGTATTGTTGAAGCAAATGAATTTCAAGCAATGTGTCCTCAGTTTCAGAATAAAGCAAAGAATAAAAAACTTAGTGAAGATTGTTTGTTTTTAAATGTATGGTCATCATCACCAGATACAAAGAATAAGCCTGTTATGTTTTGGATTCATGGAGGAGGTTATTATTCTGGTGCTGGATCTTTATCAATGTATGACGGAGCTAACTTAGTGAAAAAAGGAGATGTGGTTGTTGTTACAATAAATTATAGAATGGGCGCCTTTGGCTTTTTGTATTTTGATGAGTTAAAAGGAACTAATTCTAATTTTAATAATAATTTAGGAATAAAAGATCAGGTAGCTGCTTTAAAATGGGTAAAAGATAATATAGAAAAGTTTGGCGGTGATCCTAATAATATTACCATATTTGGTCAATCTGCTGGTGCAACAAGTGTATTAGCACTTATGACTTCTCCATTTGCAAAAGGGTTGTTTCATAAAGCTATTGCTCAAAGTCCTGCTTTTCATCAAAGCTGGACAAAAACTGAAGCAACTCAGTTTACTAAAAACTTTTTGGCATCAATAGGAGTTTCAGAAAATAATTTATCT
>CALMMX010000118.1 GCA_937868545.1 uncultured Bacteroidota bacterium | reverse complement strand
TGGCAGAAAAATATTTTGGTACAATACCTCGTGGACCAGAGGTGAAAAATATGGAAAAGCAAAGTGCAGGAATTACCGAAACACGTTATATTTCTTATGAGGATAATGTACGTTTTCCAATGTTAAAAATTACTTATCCTTCTGTACCTTCAATGGATAAAGACGAAGCGGCTTTAGATGCTTTAAGTTCAATATTAGCAGGCTCAAAAAGTACTCCGTTTTATAAAACATTTATCGAATCGCAAAAAGCAGTTTCAGCAGATGTATACAATTATAGTAAAGAATTAGCTGGTGATTTTAACATTATAATTAGAGCTAATGCAGGAACTAAACTATCTGAAATTGAAGATATGCTAAATAAATCGTTAGCAGAATGGGAAAAAACTGGCGCTACTGATGATGATATTAAAAAGTATAAAGCCTCTTACCAAAGTAACTTATATAACACTTTATCATCTGTACAAGGTAAAGGTGGTACTTTAGCTGCTAATCAGACTTATGCAAATAACCCAAATTATTTAAAAACTGAATTAGCAAATAATTTAAAAATTACAAAAGCTGATGTAATGAGAGTTTATAATACATACATTAAAGGAAAGTTTGCTGTTATATTAAGTTGTGTACCTAAAGGGAAAACTGAGTTAATTGCTAAAGCAGATAATTGGAAAATGTATGAAAGAACAATTGAACAAGAAAGTGCTGAATATAAAAACTTGTCTTATACCGAGCCAAAAGATGTTTTTAATAGATCGAATATTCCAGCTTCCAAAGTATCTAAATTAGTTCCTGTTCCTAATTATTGGACTTCAAATTATAAGAACGGAATTAAAATAATTGGAGTTACTGATAATGAAATTCCTAAAGTAAATATTCAGTTTAGTATGCCACTTGGGCATCGTTTTGAGGCTACAGATAAAGCTGGAACAGCCGTTATGTTAGCCGCAATTCTTGGAGAATCTACTCAAAAACATAGTGCCGAAGAAATTGAAAATATGTTAGACCGCTTAGGTAGTAATGTATATTTTACTGTAAATAACGATGAGCTATCAATGGTTATTACTTCTCTAAAACAAAACTTGGATGCAACTTTAAAGATTGCAGAAGAAATGTTGTTTATGCCAAAATTTGATGTTGAAGATTTTGATTTAGTAAAAAAGGAACAATTGGATGGCATCACTAACCAAGCAACACAAGCTACAGCCATTGCAAATAATGTATATAGTAAATTATTATATGGTAGTGGTTTAACTATGTCGTTGCCAGTAAATGGCACAACAGAAACGGTTTCTTCAATTACTCTAGAAGATTTAAAAACATATTATTCAAATTTTTCGGGTTTTAATTCTGTAATTGCTATTAGTGGTGCAATTGACCAATTAAATGTAATTAAAAAATTAACTTTTTTAAATAAATTGCAAGCAGATAATAAAATGCCTTTAGCAAAATACCGATTGCCAGAAGTAGATAAAACTCGTTTGTATTTTGTAGATAAAAAAGGAGCTCCTCAATCTGAAATTAGAGTAGGGTATTTAGCTTTAGGTTATGATGCAACTGGTGATTATTTTAAATCAACAATAATGAACTATTCTTTTGCGGGCGCTTTTAATAGCAGAGTAAATTACATTTTACGTGAAGAAAAAGGTTACACATATGGCGCAAGAGGTGGATTTAATGGCGGTAAGTTTGTTGGGCCTTATACTGTAAGTACTGGTGTTAGAGCAAATGCTACAGATAGTTCGTTGGTAATAATAATGGATGAGTTAAAAAAATACAGCCAATCTGGTATTAATAAAGATGAATTAGATTTTACTAAAAATGCAATGGCTCAAGCAGATGCATTAAAGTACGAATCGCCTTTTCAAAAATTAAGTTTTGTAAAACGTATAGTTGATTTTGGTTTAGAAAAAAACTTTGTTGCTAAACAAGGAGAAATTATTAAAAATATTACAAAAGAAGAAATAGATCAATTGGCAAAGACTCATTTACCTTATGATAAAATGATTATGCTTATTGTAGGTGATAAAGCAAGTAATTTTGAAAAGTTATCTAAACTTGGTTACGAAATAATTGAGTTAGATATTAATGGAAATAAGGTTAATTAATTTCTTTTAAGAAAATGTTTAGTTAAGTGATTAATAGTAAATACATACTCTCTTTTTGTTTGTTTATATCTCAATTAACATTACTAGCAAGAGCTGGCGGTGGTGGGACAAGTGGCGGAGGTGGTGGCGGAGGTTTACATTCCTTTCATAGTCATGGTGGGAATGGTGATTCATCTTCATTTTTTGTTTTATTTTTAGTAATAATTGCTATTTTGTTGTTTGTTGTTGGAGGGCAATATATGGCCTCTCAAAAAAATAAGAAAAACTTACAACTATTAAAATTGGCTTCAGAATATGATGTTACTTGGAATTTAGAGTATATTAAAAAACATACTTTTGATGTTTTTGTTGAGTTGCAAAAGGTGTGGGAAGAGAAAAAATTGAAAAAAGTAAGATCTCTTATTACTTCTAAATGTTTTGATGATTTAAGTAAAAAACTTAATGATTTAAATGAAAGGCAGCTAATTAATATAATAGAGAATATAGAAATTAATAAGATTGATATTATTAGTATAAAAGATTATAAAGATAATTCTAAAGACTCTTATATTGCAGTTATAGAAGGGAAAATGATAGATTATTCGATAGATGAAATTACAAAAAGGGAATTAATAAATCCAAATAAAGACGTAATGGATTTCAAAGATTCTTACGAATTCATAAGAGTTGGAAATAAATGGGTTTTAGATGCTATTGTAAACAATCCAACACTGTCGTATGTTATAAATAATAATAGTTATAAAGAAGAATGAATATAGGAATTGTTTGCTATCCAACTTTTGGTGGTAGCGGTGTAGTTGCAACTGAGTTAGGTATTGCCTTAGCTCAAAAAGGACATAAAGTGCATTTTATTACCTATTCACAACCATTTAGATTAAATCAATTTAATGATAATATATTTTATCACGAAGTTAGTGTAAACGATTATCCATTATTTGAGTTCCAACCTTATGAAAGTGTTTTGGCTAGTAAAATTGTAGACGTTGCCATTTATGAGCGTTTAGATGTTCTTCATGTGCATTATGCCATACCGCATGCTTCGGTGGCTTATATGGCTCAGCAAATTTTAAAATCACGTAAAATAAATTTACCCTATATAACAACATTGCATGGTACAGATATTACATTAGTTGGGCAAGATCCATCGTTTGAGCCTGTAATTTTCTTTTCATTAAATAATAGTAATGCCATTACTTCTGTATCTGAAAGTTTAAGGAAGGATACTTTAAAAACATTTAAAATTTCAAATAAAATTACCGTAATACCTAACTTTATTAAAATTGAGGAGTATCAATCCATACAGGGTGTTTGCCATAGACATACTTACGCAAAACCAAATGAAAAAATATTAATACACGTGTCTAATTTTAGAAAAGTAAAACGTGTTGATGATGTTTTACGTGTGTTTGATATTGTTAGAAAAGAAATTCCTTGTAAATTAATTCTGGTAGGTGATGGCCCCGAAAGACCTGCTATTGATAAGTTATGCAGAGAATTAAATACTTGCAACGATATTATATCAGTTGGAAAAATTGCAAATCCAAAAGAGATTTTAGCAGTTGGTGATGTATTTGTTTTGCCATCGGAAACAGAAAGTTTTGGATTAGCGGCATTAGAGGCAATGGCAATGAAGATGCCTGTAATATCGAGTAATACTGGTGGAATTCCTGAATTAAATATACATGGTAAAACTGGTTATATGAGTAATGTAGGTGATTATGAGGATATGGCAAAAAACACAATTGCCTTATTATCCAATGAAGAAACACTTGCACAGTTTAAGCTTAATGCTTTTGAACAGGCCAAAAAATTTGATATAGAAGTAATTTTACCAATGTATGAAAAGGTATATGAAAGTGTATTATAAACTATAACTTAACAATTCCAAGTCCTACATTAAACAATGCATCTATACAACTTAGGTTTTCTTTAAATCCTAATTTGTCTGAAAATACTTGGTAATAAGGAGTAAACGTATTTTGTTGATTGTTTTTTAAATTACTTAAACTTCTTAAATCAATAGTATTTTCAGGGTCTTGATTATAAGTTTCGGTAAAACTCATGTCTTTATTTACTCTAATAATTTTTAAAACTGTATTAAATAGTTCTAAATTAAAGTCAAATAAAAACTCATATTTATTTTCATAAAATGGTTTAAACTCATGTTCAAAATAATCAAAGTAAGGTGAGTTTTTATAGGCACTTACTAATGTTCTCCAATGTTGCTGTTGCCAATTTTCGGCATAAGAAATTCGTTTTTCAGTAATAATTTCTTTGTCTGCTTGTTTAACTAATGGTATGCTTAATGTAATTGGCCCATTCGAACAAATAATATTACACCTGTTTCTATAAGTTTGTTTAATAAAATGCTCGTGCTTTTCAATAATGATAGAGTCCGCCTCAAGTATTTGTTTTATATAATAAACAGGGGGTAAGTACACTGTAGATAATAAAATAATTTTTTCCATTTATTTTATTGCATTTAGTATTCTATTCCAACGTATGCCTTTTCCAAAAACTTTATCTATAGAAAAAACAATGCGTGTTGCTTTTCCAATAATATGATCTTCTGGCACAAATCCCCAATGGCGACTATCTTGAGAGTTATGTCTATTATCACCCATCATAAAATAATAGTTTTGTTTTATGGTGTAACTTTTACTGTAAATCGAATTAATAAAAACACTATCATTTTTAATATCTAATGTATTATGCTCATAGGCAGTAATAATACGCTCATATAAGCATAAATTAGTTGAATCTAATTGCACAGTATCTCCTTTTTGCGGAATTTTTAAAGCACCATAATTATCTACATTCCATTTATGATTTTGATTATAAGGGAAAACAAATTCATCCCACATTCCTTTTTGCTCTTTATTCCTTTCTATAATTGAAATAAAAGTTTTACTTTTTAAAGTGTCGTAAATTGCTTGTGTAAGTGTAAATGAATAATCTTTATTTTCCGAAATTCTACCACCTTCTGTGATATTGTATTTAGATGTAAATACAGTGTCTAGGTCTTTATCTGATTTTAAATGGTAATTGAATTGCAACTGATCATTAGTATTAGAAATTTTGTTATTTACATAAACAATACCATCAATTATTTTTAAACTGTCTCCAGCAATGGCAACGCAACGTTTTACAAAATAAGTTCTATGGTCAACTGGATAGTCAGTTTCTTGCGGGTAATTAAATACAACTACATCATTTCTTTCAATATCAGGGCTACCAAATAAACGCATATATGGTAAAGAAATAGCTTCTGAATACAGTCTTTGATTAAAAAAAGGAATACTTAATATGGTTTTAGGCAATCTGGGACCATAAGATAATTTATTAATTAGCATGAAATCCCCTGTATATAAGCTCTTTTCCATAGAGGGAGAACTAACGGGTGAAATTTCAAAGAAAAAAGTGCGAATAATAAGTACGCATAAAAACGAAATAACAATTGCTTTTGTCCATTCAATTACTGATTTTTTATTTGGTACTAAATTTTTCAAAGTTATATATTAGCCTATAAAGATATTATTATTTCAATAAAAAAATCCCCTCATTTCTGAGAGGATTTTAAGCAATTTTAAAAAGTTTAACCCTTAATTATACCCTTAATTGCTTTATCTTAATTTAATTTAAATGCAGGAATTTTTCCTTCTTGCATTAGTAAAGTTGATTTTTTAATATGTTCTTGAAAATTGCCAAAAGCAAGTGCATCTAACATCTCAGAACGCGACATGTTTGGATTTCCAAATTGTTTTTTTATTTCATCAGCACATCTATCTACATATTTTTCAAATTTATTAGGAGCCCATAAGTATTCTTTTTTTAAAGCTTCTTTTTCAACTTTAAATTCTTCAGGTAAACCTCCTTCAATTTTTGATTTAATATCTAATCCTTCGTATGTTTTTGGTAATTGACGGTTGTCAAACAAAAAAGGTTTAGAAATCATAATGACATGTTTCTTTCTTTTAGGATCTATCATTGATAAACCCTCAATACGCAATCCTTTCTTTTTCAAAGAACCGAATTTACTTTCAAAGCTTTTTAGTATCTCAAACATGATATTAGTAGATTAGTGCAGTTATTAACAAAAGTATTGTTAAAAATGTTAATAACCTAAATAATTAGACGAATTAAGAAAAGATGTCTACTAAAAAAAGTGAATAATCTGTTAATTAGACGTTTATAATTCGTTAATATCAAGTTAATTTAATTTTAAATTACTGATTATCAATAGTTTAAAATTATAATGATTTATGTTAAAAAACTAGATTTTTCCTTTTTTCTCCAAAATCTAAAATCTTATCAATAAACTGATACGGCTTGTAATTATTTATAGCAGCTTGGTGATAAATACAAGTTGCTGGTGTCATACCCGGTAACGAATTTACTTCAATAAAAATAACCTGTACATTATCTGGATTATAGATTCTTACAAAAGCATCAATTCTGCAATAGCCAATTACATTTAAAACTTTAGCAGCCGCACCTAATTGCTGTTTTACATAATTTGATATTTTTTGTCTGTCAGCTTCATTTCTTGAGTAACGCGCTGGCGTTATATTTTGTCCTTGGCCTGCTAAAAATTTTTCTTCTAAACTTAATACATCACCAATTGCTAATGATTCAGAAGCTTCAAATACTTCGTACTCAAGTTCATTTTTTTCATTTAATTTAGTAAGCATACCGCCTGTTACTTCTAAAAAGTGTGTGGCTCCATTTTTACTAATTAATTCTTCAACCAATAAAACTTGCTTTTGCGGAAATTCTTCTTTTGGTTTTATATGTAAAATTTCTGCCGATTTTTCATCAAATGCTTCTGAGCTTCTAAATATTAATGTTGCAAAAGCTTCAAATTCTTCATACGTTTTAATTTTCTTTACTGCGCTGCTGCATCCATCATCTACAGGCTTTGCAATAATAGGATATTGAAATTCGTGCTGTAATTTTTGTTTAACTTGCTCTTTGTTTTTTGTCCATTCATCATGTGTAATTAAGCAATGTTTAGCTGCTAAGAAACCATGTTGCATTAATATTTCATTGGTTTTAAACTTGTCAATAGTAGTTGCAGAACTTTCTTTCCCTGATCCATTATAAGTTAAACCCACTTTTTCTAATTCAGCTTGTATAGCTCCATCTTCACCTGGTCTGCCATGTAATGCAATAAACACTTGTTTTACCTCCTGCGCTAAATCGTTATATGACAAAGGTTTTGGAGCTAATAAGGTTTGTGTATGACAATATTTTTCAGTGATAGTTTTACATTCATCAATTATTTCATTAATTATTGGATGTATTTTCCAGTTATTAATTTTGTCTTTTATATCATCTGCATTATCTTTTAATAATGCATTAATAGGAATGTGAAATAGTTCATGTTTTTCATTACTGCCAGTTAAAAATACTGGTATTGGTGAATATTTTTCTGATGAGGCAAGTTTCTCAAAAATATTTCTCCCACTTTCAACAGAAATATGTCTCTCACTCGAATAACCTCCTAATACTACTGCAACTGGTATTTTGGTAAGACTCGCATTTTTTTCGTTATTTAAACTTTCATCTAATTTTTTAAGAATATTATTATAAACAAATGAACCTTTACTGTTTTTTATTCGTTTGTGTAATGAAGTTCGAATGATGTATGTTAAAAACTGCGAAGGATTTAAACCAATTTCTGCTGCTTGATGAAAGAAGAAAGAAGATGGCATCATACCAGATGTCGTATTTGGGTCATTTAAAAATACTTTTCCATCGTTGCTCAAAAAGCCATCTATACGTGCATATACATCAAAGCACAATTCAGAAAACAAACGTTCACATTCTTTTCTAATAGCATTAATATCTTTGTCAGACGCATCTATTGGTGTTATTTTACGAGATAAACCTGGTAAATATTTACTTCTGTAATCAAATAGTTCTTTTCCTTTTCTTATTTCAGTTGGAGGCAATGCAATAGCTTTACCTTTAGAATCTGTATCTTCTAATACAATACAAGAAAATTCTTTCCCTTCAATAAATGATTCAATAATTACAGTACTCTCGCCATCTGTACTCTCTAATACAAAACCTTCTGTATTATCACAATTAGAATTTAAGAAATCAATTAACTCATAAGGATTATAAAAAGTTTTTATTTCATTAGAGTTTTTATCTGATAAGCCAGTATTAATAACTATTGGCATTCCAATACCTTCACGTATATCAGAAAGTGTTTTTACAAATTCTATTTTTTGTTCACTTGATAATTTTTTCCATTCGCTGCAATCTAACCATTTAGTGAAAAATGCTTTTTCAACAGCAGCCATAAAGCCTTCTTCATTATCAGTTCCATAAATTGAAATCCCAATAGATGAACCCTGATTGGCAGGTTTAATAACCATTGGGAAACCTATTTCTTTTTTTGATTTTTCCCAAATGCCTTTAGTTTGTCCGTTAATCCAATCGTTTCTGTCGATAGTAAAAAATTGGGGACTATTAAACCCCGCATTAACCATTAATCTTTTTTGCACACTTTTGTCAATACCAATTGCACTTGGTAAAATGCCACTTCCAGAATATGGTATTTGTAAATATTCTAAAACGCCTTGTATACGACCATCTTCACCGTAAGGGCCATGTAATGCTAAAAATGCAAAATCAATTAAACCTGATAATTGCGTTAGTTCAACTTTTTTTCCAATTTTTGAAATTAATTCATCTTGCTCTTTTATACTTAGATTACCAAGGTTTTCGGCGTAATATTGAAAATCTGTATTTGAACTTGGAATAAATTCAACAGGTGGATAAAAATCCCTAATTGTTCCTTTGTAAACAAAATTCCAATCAAGTAAAATGATGTTCCCAAATGAATCTACAAATAAAGGAATAGCTTCAAATAAGGATTTATTAAGATTATCATATACGGTTCTACCTCCAGCAAAAGAAATTTCTCTTTCTTTTGAACGACCACCAAATAAAATTCCAACTTTAATTTTTGACATATAAAAAAGTAATTAGTAATAAAAGATTAGTGATTAGCTAATCAAATCCTAAAGTTAGGCTACAAATAGTGAATTTGTTATATCTAGCTAAGAAACTATGAACTAAAGAATGTTAAAATCAACAGCAATTATTGATATAATTTATGCGGTTTTAATGACCAAATACTTATAAAATTCTATAGTTACAAGAGCGTCTAATTCGCAGTATTCAATGAGTTGAGCTTTAGTTTGTTCCGCTTCAATACTGTTTGTTTGCAATAATAAACTCTCATAAATATACATGGCTGTAATTCCCGATTGTATGGGCAAAGCATTAAAATCAAAATCTGTATTTAAAATGGGAGCTATACTTTTTAAAGTAAAATTGCCATTCATATTTGGGTGATAATAATTGGCTTTTTGAATAGGCTCAGCAATATCTACAATTTTATTTTTTAATTCAATTATATCCATTTTATAAGTGGGATATATTTCCATAAGTTGATTTAATACCGATTCTTCTAATGATTTATCATACATTAAAATGGTATTAAATGGTTTGGTTTTTTCTAAAATAGTTTCTAAAAAAGCCAAACGATTATCTTCATCTATAGGTTTAAAATAACTATATGTTTCTAATTTATTTTCATTTTCACTTACCATCGAAAATAAGAACGGTATTTGTTGAAATGGTTTAGTTCCTTGATAATAGGGTATAGCAGGCATCCAAACTTCAATGTCTAAGCTACAAATGGGTTGCTTTACAGTTTTTAAAAATGACTGTATTTCATTTTTATAAATTTGTTCCTGCCCTTCTTTGCTTGCAGTAATTTGAACTTGAATTTCTTTTCTTTTTAAAAAATCATGTGTGGCATTTTCAGTTACATCTTCAATATTTTTAATATTTTGATTATATAACTCAAATTGCATGTGTTTAGATAGTTTCCCTAAACTAAAAATAGTGTTTTCTGAAGGGGTATTTTTCCAACATGTTCCTAAAAAGTCACAGTCGTATGGCTGAAAACAATGGGCTCCAATTTTAATATCTGGTATTTTTCCTTGCTCTAAAATTAATTTTGCATTACCAGTTTTATGGGCAAAATACTCACTGTTTTTTTTAGCATCTTTTAAAATAGATGTTGTTTTAAATAGAGAGTTTATTTCTAACTCCGACTTTAATACATAATTATTATTTAAAGTCAATAAATTAAAATCTACTAAGTTATCTAAGCAATTTTTTATAACGTAATACTGGAAGCATGCATCTTTAACATATGTTTCAGTAATTTTAATAGAACTCTTTACTTCATAAGCAACCCAACCATGTTCTGTTTTATGAAGAATATCTACCATTACTAATAAATTGTCAAAAATAAAAGTTGCTTCGTAAATGGTTGATTGACCACTTTCAATTAGTACTTTAGTTTTTTGTGCAAATAATTGTTGATCTCTTTTTTCGCCAACAGTAACATCAATGCCATCTGGGAATAATTGCTGTGCAAAAATTCCTACATCAGTTCCTCTTTTAAATATTAATATTTTTTCTTTAGAGAAATTATCTTTTAAATACGGATGATTTTTGTACAGATAAAAATGTTTTAAACATTGTTCTGATTTAATAAATGCTGATTTACTTATTGGGCTACTCATATTGTTTTTTCTATACTTTGCCAAAGTAAATTAGCCGTTTTATCCCACGAAAATTGTTGTTTGCGGATTATTCCTTTCTCTACAAGTTGATGCTGTATGGTTTTATCTCTAAATAATTTTACCATAGCATCAGTAATTTCTGTTACTTCAAAGGGGTTTACTAATAGAGCAGAGTCATTTACTATTTCAGGCATACTAGTAGTATTACTGCAAATAATTGGAATTTCGCATTGCATTGCTTCAACTAACGGAATTCCAAATCCTTCAAAATAGGGAACAAATGTCAATGCAAAAGCACTTGCCATAATTTTTTCCAACTCCTCTTGTGGCTGTCTTCCAGCAAAAATAATGTCATTTTTAAATTGAGATTTATCTATTGCTTTTTTTACATCACCTTCACTTGTATAAACTGCACCAACTAATAATAATTTATAATCACTTTCTGTTTGTTTTTTAAATGCATCAAAAGCAGCAATTAATCTATTTAAATTTTTACGTGGACTTTGCGAACCTACAAATAAAAAATACGGTTTACCTTGTGAATATTTTTCTTGAGTAGTTTGTTTTTCAGTATCCGTTAATGCTTTAAATCCATCATTTATTCCATTATAAACTACATCAATTTTAGAAGCATCTATCAAATAATTTTTTGCAATATCTTGTTTACTGTATTCAGAAACTGTTGCAATTCGGGAGGCTAATTTTGCGTATTTAGGAAAATAATAATTATAATATTTACTTGTTAAAGGTTTTAAGTCTTTTGGATTATGTAAAAAATTAATGTCATGTATTACAGGTAATTGCTTGCATTTAGCGCCTAATGCTAAAAAACCATCAGGCGATAAAAATAAATCGGGCTTTAATTTGTTTAATACATTTTTTACGGTGTAGTGAAACCACATATAATATAAAAAGGGGTGCCTTGCCTGTGGGCCAATAACTAAGGGAGTTATATTATCTGAAAAAATAAACTCGTCATCATAATCCCGATCAAACAAAAATACAAAATGAACATCTGGGTTATTGGTAGTAATGCGTTTAAGTGTTTGATAACTAAACCATCCAATTCCATCTAATTTATTAGGCAATAATAATCGTGTATTTACTACAATTTGCAAGCTTCAATTTTTTTTACAAAGTAAGGGTATTTGCTAGGATATTAAAATGCTTTTGTACTGTTTTATAAACAACTATTTTTTTACATTTACATTAAAAATAGTTTATGCAATCAAAATCTAATACTGTAAATGATTATTTAAAAGAAATTTCTGCCGAAAGGATTGAATATTTCAATAAGTTAAGAGAAACAATATTGAAAAATATACCTAAAGGTTTTGAAGAATGCATGGCTTACGGAATGATTGGATATGTTGTACCACATAAACTATACCCTGCTGGGTATCATTGCGACCCAAAAATTCCGTTGCCATTTGTATCTGTTGCGTCCCAAAAAAACTTTGTAGCATTATACCATATGGGAATTTATGCTAGTCCTGAGTTATTAAAATGGTTTGTTGATGAATACCCAAAACATTGTAAATCCAAATTAGATATGGGAAAAAGCTGCATTCGATTTAAGAAAGCAGAAGATATCCCATTTAAGCTTATAGGTGAATTAATGAAGAAAATAACAGTTAAAGACTGGATTTCTAAATACGAAGAGCTTTATAAAAAATCTAAATAATTTTATAATGCATCAAAATCAATCACTACTTTTTTTTTTTTTTTATGAGCTTGACACGTTAAAATAAAACCATCTTCAACTTCAGCTTCTGTTAAGGCAAAGTTATTATCCATTTTTACTTTTCCTTCAATTACTTTAGCACGGCAAGTGCAGCAAACTGCACCTTTACAGCTAAATGGAGCATCAACACCCGCTTCAATGGCTGCATCTAAAATTGTATGACCATTTGTGTTTAACTTCATGTTTGTTTCATAACCGTATTGTATAACAGTTAATTCACAATTTACAGGTGCACCTGTAACGGTTGTCTCTGCTTTGCTAACGGCATCAATAACTGCGCTAAAATATTCAATGTGTATTTTTTCTTTTTTTACAGATAAACCTTCTAATGCAGTTTTAATGTTTTCCATTAATGGCCCTGGGCCACAAATAAAATATTCATCAGCATTTGCTAAATTATAAGTACTTGAAATGGTTTTTACTTTATCGGCTGTTAACAATCCTTTTTCTATATCAGAAACTGTATTTTTAGGATTATCAAATGTATTTATAACTTTAAATCTATCAGAGAATTCAGAAGCAATTTTTTCAATTTCAGATTTAAAAATCATTGAATCTTCATCTCTATTGGCATAAACTAAAGTAATTGTACTTTGTTTTTCAATATATAATACACTTTTTAAAATGCTCATCATCGGTGTAATACCACTTCCTCCAGCAAATAAAACGTATTGCTTTTTGTTGTTACCTGATAAAACAGAGTAAAAACTTCCCATTGGAGTCATTACTTCCATTGTATCGCCAACTTTTAATGATCTATTTATGTAAGTTGATGCTCTACCATCTGTAACTTCTTTTACAGCTACACGTAACTCTTTTTCGTTATAAGGGCTTGTACAAATACTATAAGATCTGCGAATTTCTTCGCCGTTTACAGTTAATTTTAATGTAATGTATTGTCCTTGTTTAAATTGAAATTCAGGTTGAATTTGTGCAGGAATGTCAAATGCTACAGAAACTGCATCGGCAGTCTCTCTGCGAATATCTTTTACTTTTAAAGTGTGAAATCTAGCCATGTTTTTTTATTTAAGTTGCAAAAATAAACTATTATTAAACAATTGAAAGATTAATTGGTTTTTATTGTTGCGAAATAGTGATTTTAATCATGTTTTTCTTTGTAAAAAAGCCTTGAATAGGTATATTTGTGAATAAACTTAATGTTATGGAAAATATTTCTTTTGAAGATGTGTTTGAAGGCAAATTAGCCAAGAATGAAATGGTAGAGCCAAAAGATTGGATGCCAGAAAATTACAGACTGCACTTAATTCGTCAAATTTCTCAACATGCTCATTCTGAAGTTGTAGGAATGTTACCTGAAGGAAATTGGATAACTAGAGCCCCAAGCTTAAGAGCTAAAGTTGTTTTATTGGCAAAAGTTCAGGATGAAGGTGGACATGGTTTGTATTTATATACTGCTGCTGAAACGCTTGGCATTAGTAGAGATGAATTATTAAATAACTTACATACTGGAAAAGCTAAATATTCTTCCATTTTTAACTATCCAACTCTTACTTGGGCTGATATTGGAGCTGTGGGTTGGCTAGTAGATGGTGCGGCTATTATGAATCAAGTAATGTTGCAACGTACTTCATACGGTCCTTACGCAAGAGCAATGGTGCGTATTTGTAAAGAAGAAAGTTTTCACCAACGTCAAGGTTATGAAATTATGACTCGTTTGGCTTTTGGTACTCAAGAACAAAAGGATATGGCACAAGACGCTTTAAATCGTTGGTGGTATCCAACAATGATGATGTTTGGTCCACCTGATGCTGAATCGCCAAATAGCGAAAATGCAATTAAATGGCGTATAAAACGCGAAACTAATGATCAGTTACGTCAACGTTTTGTAGATCAAACTGTTCCTCAAGTTCAGTATTTGGGTTTAACAGTTCCTGATGCTAATTTAAAATGGAATGAAACTAAAAAGGGTTACGATTTTAGTCAGCCAGATTGGAATGAATTTAAAAATGTAATTAAAGGAAATGGACCTTGTAATAAGGAGCGTTTAGCCGCTAGAAATAAAGCACATAATGATGGAGCTTGGGTTAGAGAGGCTGCTCAAGCTTTTGCTAAAAAGAAAAATGAAATTTATGTAGCTGCTTAAATAATTTTGAATTCAGGTTTTAAATATTTACTAGTATCACCAATCACCAATCACCAACCACTAATCACTAATCACTAATAATAATGAGCGATAATCAAGGCCCAG
>CALMMX010000117.1 GCA_937868545.1 uncultured Bacteroidota bacterium | reverse complement strand
TTATTTTTATTGGTAATGAGTTTTGAAATTGTATGTGCTTTGAGTTCCTCATTAGCAATGGGGTTCATGAGCTCATTTATTTGTTTGTCGGTTAAATTTTGGTTAAGCCAATGGTGCTCTGTTCCTTTTGGTAAAATAAAAGGCATACGTAGTTTGTCGTTATGTATTTTACTCATGAGGGCATTTGCTGGAGTAGTAATAATAGAGAATGTGTGTGTTTGTTCGCCAGTATGCCTGTTTACCCAATCGTTAAAAATACCACCCATGGCAAAGGTTTCGCCATCTTTGTATTGTATAAAGTAAGGGTACTTTTGTTTGCCAATAGTACGCCATTCGTAAAATCCATCAACAATAACTAAACAACGCTTTTCCCTAATAGAATTTTTAAAAGAGGGTAGGGTAAATACTGTTTCGCTTTTTGCATTGAGTGTTTTAATTTGCATATCTTTTGCATCTAAATCTGTTTTGCAAAAATCGGGTATTAAACCCCAATTGTAAGCTGTAATTATATTTGGTTGAATTGCACTAATTACAGGTACTAAAGGCTGTGTAAATCCCGATAAATAATATTTAGAGGGCAATTCAATTGTAGGGTCAATTTTTGACTTGAATTGTTTTTCGGTTTCTTTACTTACTTTTTTTGTTGATACGTTATAGCACATAGTTTATTCTGTTGTAAATTTAAGACTTTAGTTTCATTTTTTTTCTCTTCAACAAAAACAGTAGAAGACATTTTTATTCTTTTTACTTTTTTTCCTTGATAAAAAAAAGTAACAAAAAAAATCAATCCAAAACGCCAAATCCATTTTTCGTCGCGCATAGAGTCTTCGCTTCACCACCCGAAAAATTAGGATTTCACACCGTTTTGGAAAAGCCTACCGCACTATTACTAACGTATGAGTGGATTAATTAGTTGATTTTACTAAGAATGTCGAAGAACTGTTTTATTTGCATTAGGGATTGCAACGAAAATCCTTTTTTTGTACACTAACTTCGGTTACTGAGTGGACACTGAACCTGTCGAAGTGTTGTTGAAGTACCGAAGTGTACAAAAAAAGATTGCCGTGTAAAGCCCGACCCCCTTCGGCAGGCTCAGGGCGGGCCAAGGGGAAACGGCCAACTCATTAAGAAAATCGTTTATCTGCTTCAATATCCAGCTTAGCCATTTTTTGAACCTCAATGGTTGGTACACCAAAATCTTCAGTTACTTTTCCCAAGATTAAATAAACACCCCAACCTTTGAAAGGATAGTCTTTTAAAGATGAGTGAAAATGTACCGTATCAAAAAACTCACCCTCATAATCAAAAAAAGTTCCAAAGGCCATTTTATTACGACTAACAGTTCTTACGGATTTTTGAGTAACAAAATTTCCCATGATACGTACCGTCTTACCCACACAGTTAATCAATTGCTTTGAGTTACATTCACCCCTTGCCGAAGTCTTCAATAAGTCGAATTCACTTAAGCTAACTGGAAATTCTAAAAGTTCTATTTCATCATAAGCATCTTCTATTTTATTTTTTTCCAGAGCAGGTAGTTTCCATTTTAAAACAGGTTCATTGAACATGCTGAGTGAAATATCCTTACGTTTCTTTTCCGAAGGATTATAGAGCATGTGGGCTTCCCATAATAACTCTCGTTTATCATATCCTGTAAACCTAAAGGCATCTATTCTAATTAAAATAATAATCTGTTCTAAAGAACAATTCGTTCGTAATTTAAAATTATCTAGTGATATGTAATCGCCGTTCTCTTCTCTTTCTTTTACTAATCTTTTTGAGAGCTCTTCATTCAACGATTTAACATGAATGAAGCCTAAATAAATATCCTTGCCATAAAGTGTAGTAGTGTATAAACTCTTGTTAGCACAAGGTAAATGAATGTCCCCACCTAGTAGCTTAGCTTCATTTACGTATACTCGTGTGGCATAGAAACCACCAAAATTATTAATAACTGCCACAATAAATTCGAGTGGGTAATGAGCTTTTAAATACAAACTCTGGTAACTTTCTCCTGCATAACTGGCTGAATGACCTTTGGCAAAGCTATAGCCAGCGAAGGATTCTATTTGATACCAAATCTTTTCTACTATCTCTTTATTGTATTTTTGTTCTTCACAATGATCAAAGAATTTATTCCTAATTTCAATAAAACGGTCTTCGTTTCTAGGTTTTCCACTCATCATACGTCTTAATACATCAGCATCTGCCAAATCTAATCCGCCAAAGTGATGAGCAATTTTTAATACATCTTCCTGATAAACCATCACACCATAGGTTTCCTGTAATTGCTCTTCCATAATTGGATGTAGGTATTCAACAGATTTAAGTTTTCGATGTCTTTCAATGTAGGCTGTCATCATGCCACTTTTTGCTACACCTGGTCTTATAACAGAACTAGCAGCAACTAAGGTAAGGTAATTGTCGCAATGCAGTTTACGTATAAGCATTCGCATTGCAGGACTTTCAATGTAAAAGCAACCCGTAGTGTTGCCTGATAACAAAAGTTTATTAGAAGCTTCGTCTGTTTTGAATTTCTCTACTTGATGAATGTCAACTTTAATGTCCTTATTCTTATAAATTAAATCTCTTGCTTCTTTAATATGACCTAACCCTCTTTGACTTAAAATATCTAATTTTTCAAAGCCTGCATCTTCAGCCACATGCATATCAAATTGGGTTGTTGGATAGCCTTTGGGTGGCATATCCAAAGCTGTATAATACGTGAGCGGTTTATCAGAGATTAAAACGCCACCGGCATGAATACTTCGTATACTAGGATTATTAGCAATAGCATTGTATTGAGCTAAAATCTCTTTACAAATAGCTGATTCATTTAAAGGAGAAGTTGGATACCAAATTAAACGGTCAATATCTTCTTTTGGCAAACCATGTATCTTTCCCATTTCTCTAATAATTGATTTATCCTGAAACGTTACCATAGCACCTAATAGGGCAGTATGTTTATTTCCGTATTTATTAAAGATGTAATCGTATACCGCATCCCTATCTTTCCAACTGTAATCAATATCAAAATCAGGTGGAGTGTTTCGTTTTGGGTTTAAGAAACGTTCAAAATATAAATTATGTTCAATTGGGTCAACATCAGTTATCTTTAAACAGTAAGCTACAATGCTATTAGCACCGCTTCCTCTTCCATAATGGTAATATTCTTTCTGCCATGAGAATTTGATGATATCCCATGTGATTAAAAAATAAGCACAAAATCCTAATTTATTAATAATATCCAATTCTTTGTCTACTCGTTCCTTGGCTATCAAATCCATTTTAGAATACCTTAAGGCTAATCCTTCGTACGCTAATTTTTGTAACAGTTCTTTATCTTCTTGTTTATTTCCTGTAAAGGTTTTCTTATTCTTAATTTCTTTAAAATCATAATCAAAGGAGCAGTTAGAGCATAGTTCTTTAGTGTTTTGTATGATATGAGGAAAGGAGCTAAAGTAGTCTAGTAATTTTTCTTTTGGAATTATATATTCATCAATACCAGCTATATTGGTCGATTTTAGTTGATCAAATAATAAGTTCAGATCAATAGCCCTTAATTTTTGATGGATTAGATAACCTGCTTTGTTTTTATAGGTTGAGCTTTGAAGTATGACATACTTTTTTTGAATGGCTTTCTTCTCAATTAAAATTTTATTGATATCCGATAAGCGTACACCTATGTATTCATGTTCCTTTAAAAAAGGAATAGATTTACCATAAGGATAAATTACATAGCAATTTTCAAAGTTGGGTAGTTCGGGGTAGGGAACACCTGATAAGTTAGATAAAGTTAATAGCTCATTGATTTCTTTAAAACCTTCATTATTCTTTGCAATAGCAATAAACAATAAATGATCTCCTTTTCTAAACTCTGCCCCTACAATGGGTTTAATGCCTTTATCAAAACAAATTTTTACAAAGCGAAGTACGCCTGATGTATTATTAATATCTGTTAGAGCTATGTTATCATAATGGTTTTTAATAGCACTATCAATAATTTCCTCAACTGATAAAGTGCCATAACGCAAACTATAATAAGAGTGAGCATTCAGTATCATTTTTTCTTATCTTTTAATCCAACAGCTTTACCAATGGCCTTTTCGCCAAAACGTAAACGTATTTTATCTAAAGCATTGTAGAGATTTATCTTTTCTTCTGTATCATCAAATAAATTGATTTGATTAAAACCAGAAACTAGATTACTGAACTTGATACCTATCAGTCGGATCAATATTCGTCGGTTAAAGTTCTTATTAAATAACTCGGTTAATTTTTGGAGTAATACGTGATCAGAAGCTGTATATGGAATGGTTGCTTGAAATGTATGGGTTTGAAAATCGGAGTACTTTAATTTTAATGTTACACAACCGGTTACTTTCTTTAGCTTACGTAACTCAAACGATAAGGTATCAACCATCGCAACTATTTTATTGTGTAACATAACAGGATCAGTTGTATCTTTATCAAATGTAGTTTCCGTACTCATACTTTTTTGTTCGGAATAGGGTTCAATCGGATTTGTATCAATACCATTCGCTTTTCGCCATATTGACTTACCGTTATCTCCTAATACCTTTTGCATAGCTAGTATGGGCATATTTTGAATAGTCTCAATTTTAGAGATGCCCATTTTTTGTAGTGTAGCATTTGTTTTATCGCCAATGCCCGGTATTTTTCGAATGGATAAAGGTGCTAGAAAAATTTTCTCTAATCCAAACTGGACTTCTTTTTCGCCATTGGGTTTGGATTCGCCTGTAGCAATTTTAGAAACGGTTTTGTTTTCTGACAAGCCAAAGGAAATGGGTAAGCCCGTTTCTTTAATAATCTGCTCTCTTAATTCATGTGTCCAGAGCATACTATTCTTAACGTATTTATCCATGCCAGTAATTTCAAGATAGTGTTCATCAATACTGGCTTTTTCAAAGATTGGAGCTTCACGTGCTATAATTTCTGTAACGATACGAGAAAATTTAGAATATTGATCCATATCGCCTCTTATAAATATGGCATGAGGGCACAATTGTTTAGCCATAATTGAAGACATAGCTGCATGCACTCCAAATTTTCTTGCTTCATAACTACAAGAAGCAACAACACCTCTATCCGACGTGCCTCCAACAATAACTGGTTTCCCTATCAATGAAGTATCTAATAGCCTTTCTACTGAAATAAAAAAGCTATCTAAATCCATATGCACAATTGTCCTTTCCATGTTGTTTCATTTAGGAGAATAAAGTTACTACGAAATAAGGTGTTTTTTTGCTACAAATTGTAGCATTAAATTAAAAGACTGAAAATCAAGATTGTTTTTATAAATGAGGAAATGCTATAAATTATGGCATTTAACAAATGGCATAGTAACTATTTTTGGAGTATGAATATTGTGGCTGTTTTGTTTTATGTTTTTGTATGTGTTATTGCCAACAAGGTTTTTGCCCTTGTTTGTGTTATCAGCAATAAGTAAAAATTATACCCAATGCCTAAACTAAAACATATTGATAATCCTATTCGGTTTTTTGCCCTTGTTGGTGTTATCACCAACAAGTAAATTTATGCCCAATGACTAAACTACAACATATTGATAATCCTATACAGTTTTATACTGCAACAATATTAAATTGGAAGATGTTATTAAATCAAGTTAAATACAAGCAGATAATAATTGATAGTTTGTCTTTTTTATCAAAGGAAAAACGGGTTAAAATATACGGATTTGTTATTATGGATAATCATATTCATATTATTTGGCAAGGAACAACATTACATTCATTAAAACATACTCAATTAAGTTTTATGAAGTATACTGCACAACAAATTAAGTTCGATTTAATAAAATATAATCCTGATTTATTACCGTATTTTATGGTAGAGGCTAAAGATAGGAATTATCAATTTTGGGAAAGAAATTCATTATCAGTTGATATTATGAGTTCGGAAGTTTTTATTCAGAAATTAAATTATATACATAACAATCCTGTAAAGGCTGGGTTATGTAACAACAGGATTGATTATAAATATTCATCTGTTAAGCATTATGCTGGAATAAGCTATGAATTTGATTTTATAGAAGTTTATAATGAACATCTTTAACTTGTTGGTGATAACACCAACAAGGGCGTGAGTGATAACAACAACAATGGCATGAGTGAAAGCACCAAAAAAGGGGTTGAATTTGATTTTATAAAAGTTTATAATGAACATCTTTAACTTGTTGGTGATAACACCAACAATGGCATGAGTGATAACACCAAAAAGGGCGTGAGGGAAATGCTATAAATTATGGCATTTAACAAACGGCATAGTAACTATTTTTGGAGTATGAATATTGTGGCTGTTTTGTTTTATGTTTTTGTATGTGTTATCACCAACAAGGACTGGAAATATTTAAAATTCGTAATGATTTAATTCTTAATATTACCTATTTATGCCAAATTCATCTCATACCAGTAATCAAATTCAGTATGTCTCGAGTTTTCAAGAACTTATTTCTTCACCCTTTAGTGGAGAAACAAATGCTATTTGTTGGACTCGCAACCTAATAGGTGATTTTTCTGAGATTGCTAATAAGATTACGCTAAACGAAAATATAGTGGTACTTGAGCAAGATGAGCTTAAAGCGCTTCAATTAAGTGAAAAAGGGCAGCTTGCTCGTGAAATTATTTTGAATGACCTGCAACTATTGGAAGCACAGGGAGCATCTCCAAGCCT
>CALMMX010000116.1 GCA_937868545.1 uncultured Bacteroidota bacterium | reverse complement strand
TTTATCATTACACTTCTTAATAGTAATCTATTTGCTAAAAATTCTTTTTTTTTTTTTTTTTTAAGGAATAATTTTTTTTCGAATTTAGGCTGACTCAATTCTCCAAAATAATCAAACTCTGTTCCCATATTTAATAATACTTGATTTTCACCAATTATACTAACATCAACAGCAGCGCCATAATTATGCAATGAAATATCATTAGGATGTGCTAAGTAATTAATTTTTATACTATTTGGAATATCAAGTTCATCCCACATTTTTTTTTGAATTGATAAAGGTCTTACTGCGTCAAACACAATTAAGCTGTAATCAGGGAAATCTTGTTTCAAAAATTTTTGTGCGTCTATTAATTTTAAAATTACCTCTTTTGGTAAATAACATTTTGTAATACCAACATATAAGGACTTTTTCAGAAAATTTTGATTGGTTGCATATATTAATGAGACCTTAATTGTTGTATCAAATGAGCTCAATTCAACCAAATTTTTAGAAATAAAATATTTTTCAAAATCAGAAGTATCAATTTTTGAATTAGGTTTAGCAACTTCGATTGCAATACTTGTTTTTTCGGTATTTTGAATTGCTTGCTTACATGAAAAACAAATTATACTTAAAAAGAAACAAATATGCTTAAGCACATACATGAATTAAACAGGATAAACAACAAAATTACGAGGCGTTTCGTATAGTGTAATTTCTATTTCATAAGCAAAAGCAATTTTTTCTCTTAAAATATTATAAATTACTTTTGCAATATTTTCGGCAGTAGGATTTAGATTTGCAAATTCAAGTGTATCTAAATTCAAGTTTTTATGGTCAAATCTTTCAATAATTTCGTCATCTATTAAATCTGCTAACTTTTTTAAATCATACAAATAACCAGTTTCTTCATCAACATGGCCAACCAGTTTAACAATTAATTCATAATTATGCCCATGGTAATTTGGGTTATTACACAATCCAAAAACCTCATCATTTTTTTGTTCACTCCAATTTGGATTATGTAATCTGTGAGCCGAATTAAAACTTGATTTTCTGTAAACTGCAGTTTTCATTAATAAAATATGATTGATTTTTATGGTACTAATTTGATTGTAAATGTAGGTGTTTTAATATCAAAAAATAATAAATCATCAGATAATTTACTATTAATGTTTGCAATATGTTTCTATTAATTGAATGGCCATTTCATCGCCTAATGCATCAGCTTTATTTAAGTCTTCACAAGCACCTCTTTTATCTTTACTAGCAAATTTAACTGCTGCTCTGTTAACAAAAGCAGCTCCATAATCAAATTTTAACTTAATAGAATAATCAAAATCTTTTAATGCTTCAACAAATTGTTTATTTTCTCCTTTTGCAACTCCTCTGTAATTATAGCTCACCGGATTTTTTGGGTTAAGTTTGATAGCTGCATCTAAATCCGCAATTGCTCCTGTATTATCTCGAGTTTCAATTTTATTTGCAGCTCTGGCTACAAGGGCTCCTTCATCTTCAGGATAGGCTTCTAAAAAAACATTCCAATCATTTATAGCATTTTTATAATCCTTCACTTCAAATCTTGCTTTGGCTCTTGTTTTATAAGATTCGTAATGCAGTTTATCGGCACTTTCTAATTTAATGCCTTCAGTTATTTCTTTAATGGCATAATTATATTCTTTCAAAGCAAATTTAATTTCTCCTTTTAAAAACATAACTTCCATGTATCTAGGCTTTAAATCTATTGCCCTAGCACAGGCATCTAAGGCAGTTTTATAACTTTTACCAGCATACATCAATTGAGCTTGATAATAAAGTAATTCTGCATCATCTGTATTTAGAGATAATGCAGAATCTATAGAGGCTTTTGCTTCCTTATATTTTTTTGTGTCAAAGTATAAAATTCCCAGCATTTTATGGCTCTCGAAATTATCAGGTGCAATTTTTACAGCTTGCAAAATATCCTTTTCAGCACCTTTATAATCTTCAAGCTTCATTTTAGCAAAAGCCATTTTATTATATGCTTCAATATAATCTGACTTAATTTTAATAGCCTTTTTTAAAATAGGTATTGATTCTTTGTATTTTGAAGAATCTATTAACTTACACGCAGATTTATATAATGTTAATTCTGGGTTAGCATTTTTAGAAGTATCTGATTGAGAATACGATATTACAGAAATTATACAAAATAATACAGTAACTATATTTCTTAATTTACCGTTCATATAAATAAATTGCGTTTTCTAAATTGAATTATTAAATTTACGTAAACAAATTAATATATAAAAATTATGCCATTTATAATTACTATTTCTGTTATTACTTTATTACTAATATTACTTTCATTTGTTACAGTGCAACAAGGGACTGTTGCAGTAATTACAGTGTTTGGAAAGTACAAACGAATTTTAACTCCAGGTTTGAGTATGAAAATTCCATTTATAGAAAAAGTTTATAAAAAAATTTCTATACAAAATAGGAGTGTAGAATTAGGATTTCAAGCTGTAACCATCGACCAAGCAAATGTAAATTTTACAGCTATGTTATTATATGCAGTTGTAAATCAAAATGAAGAATCAATAAAAAATGTTGCCTTTAAATTTGTTGATGAAAAGAATTTAATGCAGGCTTTAGTGCGCTCTATTGAGGGTTCGGTTAGAGCCTTTGTAGCTACAAAAAAACAATCAGAAGTATTATCCTTACGAAGAGATATTGTTGAAGCAGTTAAAGAACAATTAGATGTAATGCTTGAAGAATGGGGCTATCACTTAATAGATTTACAATTAAATGATATTACGTTTGACGAAGAGGTAATGCGCTCTATGGCAAAAGTTGTAGCAAGTAATAATTTAAAAGCTGCTGCAGAAAATGAAGGACAAGCCTTATTAATTACAAGAACTAAAGCTGCTGAAGCAGAAGGTAATTTTATTAAAATTTCTGCACAAGCCGAAAAAGATGCTTCACAATTAAAAGGTGAAGGTATTGCATTATTTAGACAAGAAGTTGCAAAAGGCATGGCTGGTGCTGCTAAAGAAATGGAGGGTGCAAAATTAGACTCTTCATTAATTTTATTTAGTATGTGGACAGAAGCAGTTAAAAACTTTGCCCAAGAAGGAAAAGGTAATGTTATATTTTTAGATGGTAGTGTTGAAGGTATGGATAAAACATTAAAGCAAATGATGGCTTTAAATTTAAAAGATGATTTGAAAATTAGTTAAGATAAAACTATTAAAATAAAAACAAATGAATAAAAAAATAATAATAAGTGTTGGAATTTCATTATTGTGTTTTGGATTAAATGCTCAAGATAATGGGAAAAACGTGAAAATTCCTTGTAATACATACGAAGTTATGGAATCGGCTTTTAAGGTGGATCCAAATTTAAAAGCAAAATACAACTTAATCCAATCTCAAATGGATTTAGAGTATAAACAAGCAATTGAAAACATATCTAATGCAAGGGTTGCTGCAACAGTTTATACAGTGCCAGTTGTATTTCATATCTTGCATCAAAACGGACCTGAAAATATACCTGATGCAGATGTTTATGCAGCTATGAACCAAATTAATAAAGATTATGGAAAATTAGGTTCTGATATTTCTGCCATAAACCCAACATTTGCACCATTATATGTAGATGCAGAAATTCGTTTTGTGTTAGCAAAAAAAGATCCAAATGGTAATTGTACTAATGGTATAATTAGGCATTATGATGCAAACACAAACTGGAGTCAATTAAGTACTGCAGGATATGCCTATTCCGGAACTGGAACAGGTCGTTGGCCAGTAAATAAATATTTAAATATATACATTGTAAAATGTATTTCTGGTCCAAGCACCACTTGTCCACCTACAGGTGCATTTGTAGTTGGATATACTTATTTACCAGGGAGTTCACCTGGTACAAGTGCAGATGCAATTGTTTATAAATATGATTATTT
>CALMMX010000115.1 GCA_937868545.1 uncultured Bacteroidota bacterium | reverse complement strand
GGGTGTAAACATAGGAACTGTAAATAAAAAAGGAAACATTACATTATTAAAATAAGATAACATGAAAATTAAATTAATAATATATTTATTAATATTATCAGCTAAACTTGTTGCTCAAGTGCCTTCGTTTTTATTAGCTAAGCAGTTTACAGGTGGAACATCCAACTTTTGTGAGGGTAGGGCAATTGGTACTGATTTGGCAGGAAATATTTATTCTACAGGTAATTTTTATGGAACAGTTGATTTTGATCCTGGAATAGGAGTGTTTAATTTAACATCATCAAGTGCTACAACAGAGTATAATATTTATATTTCAAAATTAGATCCCCTTGGTAATTTTTTGTGGGCAAAAAAAATTGGTAATTCACAATGGAATGAAGCATTTGATATTGTTGTTGATAATACCGGAAATTGTTTTATAACTGGAAATTTTAATGGAACAGTTGATTTTGATCCAGGCGCTGGTGTTTTCAATTTGGTTGATATGACTGGTCTAACTTATTCTGAGTATGGAGGAGATGCTTTTGTGTGCAAATTAGATGCAAGTGGTAATTTTGTTTGGGCTAAGCAGTTTGGAGGTGCAAATACAGAAAAAGGAAGAACAATTGATTTGGATTTATCTGGCAATGTTTATTTTTCTGGTTCTTTTGAAGGAACGACAGATTTTGATCCAGGTGTAGGAGTTTTTAATTTAACAGGTGGTTTAGTTGGTTCTTCTTATAACTCATTTATTACAAAATTGAGCCCATTAGGTAATTATATTTGGGCAAAAAAATTAGGTAGCGATCATAGCATTCCATATTCTATAAAAATCTCGAATTCAAATGACTTATATTTAACAGGACTGCATACAGGAACCGTGGATTTTGATCCTAATGTTGGTACGTTTAATATTACAACCTTATCACCAGCTGATCCAAATGAAACTGATGCATTTGTATTGAAATTAGATTTATTAGGTGGTTTTATTTGGGCAAAAACTTTTTCTGGATTAGGCACTTGTATTGGTATAGATATTACTGTAGATGATTATGGTAATATATATTCTACTGGTGTTTATAATAATATTTCTGATTTCGACCCAGGACCATCAACATTTAATATTTTAGCTCCTTCAACTTCTTTTCAATCAACCTATATAAGTAAACTTTCTAGTTTAGGTAATTTTATTTGGGCAAAAAAAATAAGTACAACACTTAATTCTATTTCACATGCCCTATCAGTTGATTCTTGTAATAACATAATTGTTTTGGGGACTTTTAACGGTAATGGTGATTTTGACCCAGGAGTTGGTGTGTATAATCAATCTGCAGTGATTGGTATAGACGCCTTTTATTGTAAGCTAGATCCATTAGGAGTTTTTATTTGGGCTACACAAATTGGAGGAATTATTGATGGTTACGAAGATGGTAATGCTTTATATATTGATAAAAATGATAATATATATTCAACAGGTAAATTTTGGAGCGCTTCTACTGATTTTGATATATCATCGAGCACATTTAGTATGAATTCGAATAATAGTTATGCGGCATTTGTCCAAAAGTTATTAAATACTGGCACTTGTGCTTGTCCAACTATTACAGAATCAATATCCACCACAAGTGTAAGTTGTAATGGTCTCTCAAATGGTTCTGCAACAGTAACTGCCATAGGAGGCACAGGCTTTACATACACATGGAGTCCAATTGGAGTTAGTACGTCTGTTGCTAGTGGTTTATCGGCAGGTATTTATACATGTAATGTTTCAAATAGTTGTGGTAGCATATCGTCACAAACTTTTCAAATTACAGAGCCAACAGCAATAAGTGTTACGGTATCACCAACTACAAGTAGTGTGTGTGTTGGCAGTACAAGTACATTAACTGCAGTAGTATCAGGCGGAAGCTTGCCTTATACATATGCTTGGAGTTCAAGTTCTATAACTAGTACAACTACCGTTAGTCCAATTGTAACAAGTCAGTATACAGTAAATGTAACCGATTTTAATTTATGTACAAGTA
>CALMMX010000114.1 GCA_937868545.1 uncultured Bacteroidota bacterium | reverse complement strand
CAACCATACCTGCTTTATTATAGTACATAAACATAAATACTAAAATCACTAATAATGCAATAACAAACGACATTAATGAAGAATCAATTGCTTCTTGACCTAATGAAGGCCCAACAATACTTTCTTCAACAATACGAGCAGGTGCAGGTAATTTACCAGAACTTAATACAGCTGCTAAAGCGTCTGCTTCTTCAACAGAGAAATTACCAGTAATTTGAGAACTTCCACCTTTAATTTCACCATTTACAGTTGGAGCCGAATAAACCATGTTATCCATAACTACAGCAATACAGTGTCCTCTTTCTGTTGCACTTTTTGGAGAATTATCTCTTGTTAATTTAGCCCAGTTATTTGCTGCCTCTCCAGTCATTGTCATACTAATGAATGGATGTCCACCACTTTGAGCATTAAAATCTTTACGTGCATCAGTAATGATATCACCACTCATTGCAGCTTTACCATCTCTGTTTGTTACTTTAATTGCAAATAAGTCATATGTTTCAAATTGATTTGGAGCTTCGCCACGTAATGTAGCTTTAGCACTCCACATAAATTTAACTTTAGAAGGGAAAATAGCTTTCACTTTTTCCATTTTTAAATAGCTATTAATTTTAGCTGTATCTTGTTTTAATGCATAACCAACAGTTGGTCCAGGAATATAAGCATAGCCTTTAGTTTTTTCATCTTGGTAAACCGCTGCTTTTAATGGAGAATACAATGAATATAAAGGGAAACGTTTCATGAAATTTTCATAAGCCGTATCTTGTTTTGCAGGAGTTGCTGGTTTGTTAACCGTTAAAGCCTTAGCGATACTATCTTTATATTTTGCAGAATCAACAACTGCAGCAACTGCAGATGATGTTTTTACTGCAACTGTATCATTAACTAAAGCTGTATCTTTTTTTGCTTCAAAATCAGGATATAAAATATTTTTAACTTTTTCGTTAGCTTTTTCAAAGAAAGGAGCTACTTCTTGATTTTCATAAGTCTCCCAGAACTCTAAATTAGCTGTACCTTGTAATAATTCACGAACACGTTCTTTATCTTTAACACCTGGTAATTCAACTAAAATACGTCCGCTATTTCCTAATTTTTGAATGCTTGGTTGATCTACACCAAAACGAGCAATACGTGAACGGAAAGTAGCCTCTGAATTTGAAATAGCTTCATCAACCGTTTTACGTATAAATGACATTACTTGATCATTTGAAGCATTAAAATCAACTTTACCTTTTAATTCAATAGTTTGAAATAATGGAGCTAATCTTCCGTTTGGAGAATTTGCTTTATACGCTTTTTCAAATAAAGTTAAATAATCATCATTATTCTCTTTACCTAATTTAGCTTTAGCATCTGCAATTGATTTGTTAAATGCAGCATCAGGATTTTTGTTTGATAAATTTTCCAAGATATCAGCAACAGAAATTTCTAGTGTTACATTCATACCACCACGTAAATCTAAACCTAAGTTTATTTCACGTTTTTTACATTCTTCATATGTATAACTAGCAATTAGTAAATCATAAACAGGTTGTTTTTTAACAGAATCTAAATATCTATCAACCAATTTTGTTTTTACAGAATCAACATAGAATAATTCTTTTGTAGCATCTTTACTTGCAAATGCTTTAGCAGCAGATTGCACTGCAGGAGAACTTGATATTCCTTCAGCATACTCTTTAGCATCGCTTTCAACCCCACGAGTTACCCACGTAAATGATAAATAAAAAATACAGGCAAGCGCTAACAGAATAGCGAAAATTTTAATGGCACCTTTGTTTTGCATAAAATTGGTTTAAATCTAAAAAATTAAGGGTGCAAATATAAGTTTCAGTACAATATAAAGCAAATTTATTTAACATTGATTATTAAGTAGTTACGTTTTTTTATTGCTTGAACATGAAAAAAACAAAAAATTACTTTTTATACCCCTAAATGTTAAAATTACTAAAAAGTTTAGTAAAAAGTTCGATTAATTTTAGTTTGGCATTAAACTTTCAATAGAATAAGTAATCAAACTAAAAACAATTAATTTGTAGAAATCATGAAAACAATTAAAAAAAATGTATCCCTCCTTGCATTAAGTACTTTACTTATTTTATCATCAATTGGTTTTGCTCAAAGAGGACACGGTAACTCTGGTGGAAACCATCACGGTGGTAATAGATCAACGCATGGTAACAGACATACCAAAGTAATAGTAAAACACCCACATCATAACACAGTTGTATACAAACATCCACATGGAGTTCGCAGAAGTGCATACAGACCTGCAGTTATAAAAGTATATAATCCACATTGGTGCCCACACAGAAATTATAATAGAAGATGGGTGTATTTTCCTAGATATAACTTTTATTGGGATAACTGGCGTCAAATTTATGTATACAGAAATGCTAATGTTTGGGTAACTAATCCAACACCTCCTCCAACAATTGTAAACGTAAATATTGAAAATGAAAAATCATATGAATTAAAAGAAGATGATGATGATACTGATGATATATACATATCGAATGACAATCACACAACAGAATATAAAGCAGAAAACTAAATTTTGTAATTAAATAAAAAAAATCCCTCTCAAAAATTTGAGAGGGATTTTTATTTATTATTAAATTTTAAATAATCCTGTAAAATAATTGTGGCGCTAATCATATCAACTGTATCTTTATTGGCCCTTGCTTTTTTGTTTAATCCTCCCATTAACATAGTTTGATGTGCCATTAAAGAAGTAAAACGTTCATCATAGCGAGCAATTTTAATATGCGGAAATTTACGAGTTAAATGTGTAACAAATGGTTCTATAAAACGAGCACTATCTGAAGCCTCATTTTGAAGTGTTTTAGGCTCACCAACAACTATACACTCAACATTTTCTTTAGCTAAATAAGTTTCAAGAAATGAAATTAAATCTTTACTATGAACTGTTGTAAGCCCAGTAGCAATAATTTGCAAAGAATCGGTTACTGCAATCCCTACTCTTTTACTTCCATAATCAATTGCTAATATTCTTGCCATATTACTTTTTTAACAATTTTATTATCTGAATAAAATTGTCTGTTTCAGCAACAATTAAATACAAGCCATTATCATAATTGGATAAATTCAATTGATGACTTCCTTCATTAAATTTTGCCTCAAAAATTTCTCTTCCAAACATATCAATAACATTAATTTTAACCGGTATTTTTAAATCCATAAAAAAAATGTCTTTACTTGGATTTGGATAAATATTAAATAAATTATCCTCATTATTAATAGTTATAAGTTCAGTGCAAACAGAAACCGATTGTGTAAATGTACTAGTGTTGCTGCAACCATTACTATTTATTCCTATAACAGAATAAGTAGTTGTAATAACTGGGCTAACTGAAATATTTGAAGATGTAGAAGTTGTACTCCAAGTATAAGTTAAAGCTCCTAACGCAGTTAATGTTGCAGTTTGACCAACACAAATTAGACTATTGCTTGATGAAACGTTAACAATTGGTAATGGATTTATTGTTACTACTAAACTTTGAGTTAAAGAGGTTCCGCAACTGTTATTTGCAGTAACAATAACGGCACCAGATAAACTACCAGTTAATACACTAATAGTATTTGAAGTTGATGTACCAGTACTTCCTGAAGGTAATACCCAAGAATATGATGTAGCAAGAACATCATTAACAACACTAAAAGTTTGTGTTGAACCTGCACAAAATACTGTATTACCAGATATAGCACTTGGTTGATTAGGAGGTAACCCTGAACATAAATTATATTTAGCAAAAAATGCATCATTACCACCAGTACTTGTAAGGGTTGCTGATGATGCGCTAAAGTCAAAATCAGCTGTGGTACTAAAATAACCAGTTACATAAAGTGAAGAATTTACCCATAATCCCTTTCCTTCCGAAAAAACATCTCCTATACTCTTAGCAAATAAAATAGAGCCAGTAGAATTATACCCAGCTAAATACATTGTATTAGAAGTTCCAGTGAGAGTAGCTGTTGAAACTGATGGATCAAAATCTATAGAAGCACCCTGAAATTTACCTGTTATATACACATTGTTAGTTGCATCAACTCCCATTCCGTATACATAATCTGTTGCTGTACCTCCAGTACTATTTACCCAAACTAATGTACCAGTGCTGCTATATTTAGAAACAAATAAATCGCTAGAACCTACACTTGCAACTGTAAAAGTAGATGCAGTTGGATCAAAATCACATGCATTAGAAAAAGTACCGCCTAAATATACATTTCCTAATGCATCGGGCACCACTTGCAAACCAATATCAATTCCATTACTTCCAATTTGTTTCGCATAAATATAGGTTCCTGTTGGCGAATATTTTGCTAAAAAAATATCAGATTGAGTTAAACTACTTGTTGAAAAATTAGCAGTTCCCGATCCTGGATCAAAATCATTAGTAAGTGAAAATGCACCAGTAAAATAAATATTATTAGAAGCGTCAATGTTTATATCATCACCTTCCGAATACCCACCAGTTATTTGTTTGGCAAAAAGGTAGGCTCCAGTTGGTGAGTATTTACCAAAAAAAGCATTAAACGTAGATGATACTGAAAAAGTAACAACACCCGTTCCTGGATCCATATCAGCATTTCCTCCAATAAAACCACCAACATAGGCATTTTGAGCATTATCAACAACAATGCTCGTTATTCTATCATTAACGGTACTTCCAATTCTATTTTTCCAAACTAATGCGCCTGCAGGAGAATATTTCGCAAAATAACCATCTCCATCAGTGCCACCTCCTAATGATATAATGTTACTAACACCAGAAGTTGGATCAAAATCAACAGTACCAACAAAAGATCCAGCAATGTAAACCCCAGTTGCATCTGCAAAAATATCCAATGCTTTTTCATCAGAAGTACCTCCTATCTTAATGGCCCAAATAAAATTTCCTATACCACTATATTTTGCAATATAAATATCATTACCCCCAGAACTTGATAAACTAAAAACACTAGGACTTGGATCAAAATCCATAGTACCTGTAAAAATACCAGCTACATAAACATCTCCTGAAGGATCAACCGCAATTGACTGCCCTGTTTCTGAAGTAGTTGAGGAACCAAATGATTTACTCCATTGATAAGTAGGTTGAGAAAAACCACTTAAAACACAAGCAGTAATAAATAAAATAAACAAATATGATTTATGCATAATTAGTATAATTAAATAAATTAGTGAAATTCAAGTTATAAAATTAATAAAATACTAACTCGAATAATAAATAAAAAAACAAAAATAATTTGCAGATAATAAAATAAATAGTAACTTTGTATCTCAAAGTGCTTTAAATATGACAACAGAAAATATGCAACACCTAGAAGCGATACAAGATATTCGCAATATGATGAAAAAATCTACTCGATTTTTATCGTTAAGTGGTTTCTCTGGAATTTTTGCAGGTATATACGCATTAATAGGCGGGGCTGTAGCTCATATCTATATAAATTCAATTTATGGCACCATTAGAGGTAATAGAAATTTAGATTGTGCCGAAAATATTCCTTCTCGAAATGAAATATATTTAAACTTTATTCTAATAGCAGCTGTTGTATTATTTTTTTCAATTATAACCGCCTATTTTTTTAGTAATAAAAAAGCGAAAAAATTAGGGCAAAGTTTATTTGATCATACTGCAATAAGAGTTTTAGTAAATTTATGTATTCCTTTAGCTGCAGGCGGTATATTTTGTTTGGCATTATTGTACCAAGGAGGTATATATTATATTGCACCAGCTATGTTGCTTTTTTATGGTGTTTCATTACTAAATGCTAGTAAATACACTTACGATGATATTCGTTATTTTGGTATTTGTGAAATAATACTTGGTTTAATTTGTGCCTTTGATTTAGGAAATGGTTTATTATACTGGGTAATTGGATTTGGAATTTTACATATTGTTTATGGAACTGCAATGTGGTTTAAATATGATAGAAAGAATTAGGACTCTTTTAGGAGTTTGAGACATGAGAAGTGAGATAAGTGCAGAGTGATAGGTGATTAGTGGTAAGTAATTAGTGGTAAGTGAAGAATAAATAACGGAATAAAAATAATTGAAAACATACATACATAACTTAAACAAAGCTTTTGAAAACCGAATTCGTTTGGGGATAATGAGCGTGCTTATGGTTAACGATAGTGTGGATTTCAATACTATGAAAGAAACGCTTCAAATAACAGATGGTAATTTAGCTAGCCATGTTACTGCGCTTGAAAAAGAAGGCTTTGTACATGTTAAAAAAGAATTTGTTGGAAAGAAAACCCTAACCACCTACTCTGTAACTAAAGTTGGAATGAAAGCTTTTAATGAACATTTAGATGCTCTTGAAAAATTACTAAAAGGAAGATAAACATTTTTTTTGTTCAATTACTTTGAAATTCAAAGCACTTTTAAAATATAAAAATAAAATGAAATTAACAGAACTAATAATTAAACACCTAACTCATAGTTTTGGCTTACCAGTATTAAAACTAATAGTAAAGCCAAATCTACTTTCCTATTCTAAACAAGAGTTAGCCAGCTTTCCAGAAGGAACACTTGGTAAAGATGTATTTGAATTTTTAAATACAAACCAAATGAATTTATTAGAATACTTTGAAACACATGATGTAAAACATGTTTTACTAAACTATGGTATTAGTGATGTTGAAGAAGCTAAAATGCAATTCTTTTTTTTAGGAAATGGCACTTATTCTATTCCTGTATTATCAGCAACTACTTTCTGCATTTTTTTACTACCTACCCACATTCCAGAATTTATAAAAGCCTTTAAACGTGGTAAAAAATGCCACAACTTAAAAGATATTAAACTTCAAAATTACCTATTTGAAAAAACAAGCGACTTAAAACTTAAACTTCTAAATAATTATTAATATGAAAACAATAGAAATAAACAAAATAAGAAGAGTGGTAATGTTATTTATAATATTATTAATACTAAGTGGTGTAACAGCTTTTCCTCTAGTATCTGAAGTAAATTGGATGGTTGAAAATATCTCTCTTTTTCCATCTTACTTTCATGGTTGGATTTATACTGTATATAATAGTGTAACATCAACCCCATCAATTGTTCTTTATGGAACCGATTGGCTTGCCTTTGCACATATAATTATTGCACTATTTTTTGTAGGCGTATACATAAATCCTGTGAGAAATAAATTTACAATAGATGTTGGCATCATAGCTTGTATAGCAGTATTTCCTTTAGCGTTTATTTGTGGTCCAATTAGAAATATCCCATTCTACCACCAAATTATAGATTGCTGTTTTGGAGCAATAGGTTTAATACCTCTCATCTACATTCGAAATAAAATAAATGCAATAGAGAAAATAGAAAATAATTTAAACACAAAATAATATGAAAACAATTACCCAACCTTTTAACTTCATTTTTAGCAAGTTGATGTTAATACACTTAAAAACGTCTTCATTTACAGCGCAATTAATTGGTCCATTAGTTTTTAAATATGCACCAATTGATAGGAATTGGAACTTAAGTACAAATAAACTTCTTGATTTTCCGAATGACAGCGTTGGAAAAAAAATGGGTGAATTTTTAAAAGAAAAAAAATTAGAACCCCTAGCTAAAGCTGAATACCACGATGTACAACACATTTTGTTTGATTTTGATATTACTTTTAAAGATGAAGTTGCCTTGCAATATTTCTTATATGGTAACGGAATCAGAAATATAGCTTCTGTACTAACCTTTATTAGTGGTTGGCTTGTACTCCCTTTTCATTGGAAGTATTTAAAAGCATCCTACAATAGAGGGAAATATTATAAAAGAATTTCAGAAATCGATTTAAAAACAATTTTGAACGAGAATCTTAATCACACAAAATCAATTTTACTTAAATAAATAAAAAATAAAAACATGAAAAAAAATGATTATTTATTGCTAACCGCAACAGCAGCTTACAGTTTTTTATTTTACCAACAAAATGCTGGTATTAATTTCCTTCTTTTCACAATAGTCTTTCTATCTATTTTAATAATTAGGAATTCAAATTTAATAAAAGATAAAAAGTGGTTATGGGGCTCTGCATTATGTTTAATTAGTGCCGCGTGCATTTTTATTCATTCAAGCACTCTAAGCATTATTGCTAATATATTTAGTTTAATATTAATTGCTTCTTTATCCATTAATACAAAGACATCTAGTCTTTTTGCATTTATATTCAGTTGCTTTTCTATTGTATCAAGCGCTGTTTTTATGATAATTGATGCAATTACAAGATCTCAAATACAACCAACTGAAAATACCGAAAATAAAAAAGGGCAAAAAATATTAGCCATATTATTAGTTCTAATATTAAGCATCTTGTTTTTCATTATGTATAAATCAGCAAACCCATTATTTGCAGAAAATACCAAATGGATAAACTTAGATTTTATTAGCGTTGAATGGATATTTTTTACCTTACTAGGTTTACTTATTGCATATGGTTTGTTTTATTCAAAATCCATAGATCCAATTGTGAAATGGGAAAATAACCTCCCTTTAACCAATGAAATTAATACAAATGAAAGCAATTTAAAACAATATGAAACCGAGCGTTTTGCCGGTATGTTACTTTTTATTATGCTTAATATCATGTTATTAGTTCTAAACATTGGTGATATTACTACACTCTATTTTAATGGCGGTTTACCTAAAGGAGTTTCTCATTCAGATTTTGTGCACAATGGGGTTGGAGTAATAATTTTATCCATTTCAATAGCATCAAGTTTAATTATGTTTTTGTATAGAAAACAATTTTTAAACTTAAAAAATGAAAAGCTATTACTAGCTGGAATTTATTTTTGGATTGGTCAAAATCTAATAATGCTAAGCTCTACAGCCATACGAAATAACATCTACGTGCACGATTTTAATTTAACCTATAAACGTATTGGTGTTTTTGTTTGGCTTGTCTTATCTGCCATTGGCTTATTTATAACCTTTTACACGCTTTACAAAAAACGCTCAAATTGGTTTTTAATTAGAACAAATTTTGCCGTTTGGTTTACTTGTTTAACGCTGAGCAGTTGCGTAAACTGGGATAAATTAATTACACATTATAACTTAACTAATAAATCAATGTTTGATGTAGATTATTACTATTTATTTTCTCTATCTGATACTAATATTCCAGAATTACTAGAAATAACACATCACAAAAATTTCGGAAAACTAAATAATCATTTAAAAAACTTTACTAATAATGATTACCGAGATAATAATGAATATTATAATACCTACAGTTATTTGCTTACCGAAAAAATAGATGACTTTTTAAAGCATAGAAATTCGAATTGGAAAAGCTTTGACTTACGAGAAAACGAGGTAGTTAATAGTATATTTAATATAAAGAATTAAAAAAGCGAATACTGCTATTACTTTTATATTAAGTTCAATAAAAGTATATTTGTTGATAATAATTTAAAAGCCATGAAATTTATTAAGACTGTATCAAATATTCAACTATTATTGTTTTATACAATATTATTTTTCACTAATCAAATTAGTGCTCAAGTTCAATGGGCAAATACCGTTATTGATGTTTCATCATATTATAAAACTGGAAATAAAACTCAATACCTACCTATTCAAGTTTTAGGAAAACCTAATAAATTACCAGACGTTGGAACTTCTGGAGTTGCCTGGTCTCCAGAATTTGAAGATAATTTAAAAGATTTTATCCGTGTTAATTATAAAAAAGCAGACTTCATTCAACAAGTTGCTGTTGGAGAAAGTTTTAATCCAGGCTCAATAATTACAATTCATTTATACGACAGTTTAGGGACAGAACATTTGATTTACGAAAATTTAGATCCAAAACCTATAACTGGAAGTATTGGTAGAGTATTTAATGTTTTTTTTGAAATGACAACTTATAAAGTTAAAGATGTAAAAATTACATTAAATCCAAAATCAGTTCCTGGATTCAATCATATTGATGCGATTGGAATATCAAATTTAAAGGATAGTATTAAAGCTCTAATAAATGCCATTCCATATTCCGAGGAAGTTCTTCCTAAAGAAAATCTTGGCAGTTCAATTAATTCATTAACAGATGAATTATTACCAGTTATATCACCTAATGGAAAAACGTTATACTTTACTAGGCAAGGTCATCAGGAAAACATTGGTATTATTGCAAACCAAGATATTTATTCCGCAGAGATTAAAGAAGATGGCACATTTTCAAATGCAAAAAATATAGGTGCACCATTAAATAATTCAGAAAATAGTGCAGCCACATCAATAACTCCTGACGGTCAAAGAATGATGGTGTTGAATATTTATAACGAAAATGGGACAATGGAAAAAGGAGTATCAATTTCTGATTTTAATGGTACAAATTGGGGGTTCCCTAAAAAAGTTTTGATAGATAGTTTTTATAATGATAACATTTATGGCGAATACTTCCTTTCAAATAGTGGGCAATATCTTGTTATGACGTTAGAAAGAAATAATTCAGAAGGATTAAAAGATATTTATGTAAGTTTTATAAAAGAAGATTTTACTTGGTCAGCACCCAAACATCTAGGAGCTCTTATAAATACTGCCGAGAGTGAAGCTTCGCCATTTCTATCGGCTGATGATAAAACGCTGTACTTTTCAAGTAAAGGTCATAGTGGTTATGGTAGTAATGACATGTATAAAACGCAAAGATTAGATGATTCATGGACCAACTGGAGCGAACCAGAAAACTTAGGAAATAAAATAAATACCAAAGGTTGGGATGCTTATTTTAGTTTTCCTGCTAGTGGGGAATTTGCATATTACGTATCTTATACCAACTCTCTTGGTGCTGCAGATATTTTTAGACAAAAACTACCTAAATCTGCAAAACCAAAACCAGTTGCTTTAGTAATAGGTACAGTACTAAATGCAAAAACAAAATTACCGATGCGTAGTAAAGTAACTTATAAAAATCTAACTACAGGTAAAATTATTGGCAGTGGAATTTCTGATTCTTTAACTGGCAAATTCGAAATAGTTCTTCCATCAGGTTCTAAATATAGCATTTTAGCTGAAAAAAATGAATATTATTCGGTAAACGAAGCGATTGATTTAACGAAACTTGACGAATACAAAGAAATTAAAAAAGATATTTATTTGGTTCCGATTGAAGTAGGAGAAATTGCACGTTTAAATAATATTTTCTTCGATTTTAATAAAGCAGAATTAAAATCTGAATCATTTGTAGAACTCAATCAATTAGTTAAGCTGATGATAGCGAAAACTAATATGCAAATTCAAATTAACGGACATACAGATGATGTAGGAGAAGTACCTACAAATATTACATTAAGTTTAAAGCGCGCAAAAGCTGTAAGCGATTATTTAATTGAAAAAGGAGTTTTGGTTTCAAGAATTACATATAAAGGATTTGGGGAATCAAGCCCTATAAAAAAAGGTATAACAGATGAGATTAGACAATTAAATAGACGAGTAGAATTTTTAATTATAAAAA
>CALMMX010000113.1 GCA_937868545.1 uncultured Bacteroidota bacterium | reverse complement strand
GGTTTGGATTTCAATGACTTAAATAATATTTGTAAAATAATAAACTCAATAATAAACTAGAATAAATATATTATGGAAAATGTAATTTATTTAAAAGGAAATTTAGTAAATGGTATAATTGAAACAGAAATGCCATTTCAAGAAATTGCAGATTTAGTTTCAAAAGAAAAGAAAATTCTTGTTATCAAAAACCTTTTTTCTAGTAATGAAATGCATGAATTAACTGAATCCGTTTATAATTGGGGTAGAATAGTGCCTCCTGTTACTCAAGATGATTTCAAAGGAAATTATCACAGTATAAAAGCGAAGGTTTCAAATATTCAACAAGTACCACATGTATTCCATGATTATAATTTTAATAATTTTAATACACTTCCAAACGATTTAAAAGAAAAATTAAATAATGTCTTTGAGTCTTTAAGAGTTTTTTATAATGCATTGACTAATTATGATGCACCTTTTGGTTATGTTCAAAATGCCCCATATATACATCCTCAACTAATTCAATATCCTCGTGGTGGTGGATTTTTCGGAAGACATAATCATAATCTATTACCTCAGAAAATCGGGTTTATTTTAGCAATGTCAAAATTTGGAGAAGATTATACTGGTGGTGGTACTTGTTTTGTGGTGAATGATAAATTAATTGATATGGAGTTGAAACAAGATATTGGAGATTTATGTTTATGGCCGAATGACATAGATCATTGGGTAAAGCAATCACCTTTAGATGATCAATTTACTTGGGAATCTGAAAAAGGTAGATGGGTAGCGACGTTAGCATACTTTAATCCATATTAGAAAAATGAAGTTAGCTGTAATGCAACCTTATTTATTTCCTTATTTAGGATATTATCAATTAATACATTCTGTTGATAAATTCGTAGTATATGATGATGTTTCTTTTATTAAACAAGGTTGGATTAATAGAAATAATATTTTATTAAATAATAAAAAATATTTGTTTTTTGCACCAGTAAAAGGTATAAGCTCATTTAAAAAAATAAATGAAACTGAAATTGACTACAAATATGATTGGATAAAAAAAACACTGCAAACTATGGAGCAGGCTTATAAAAAAGCTCCAGAGTTTAAAAATGTTTACCCAATAATAGAGAATGTTTTAAATAAAAAAAGTGATTTAATTTCAACTTTAGCTACTGAAAGTTTAATTGAAGTTTGCAATTATTTAGATATTAAAACTGAAATTCAAAAAACTTCTTGTAATTATAATAATGAAAATTTGAAAGGCCAGGATAGGGTTATAGATATTTGTAAAAAAGAAAATGCTCATGAATACATTAATCCAATTGGTGGACAAGAGTTATATTCTAAAGAAGAGTTTAAGATAAATAATCTGACTTTAAACTTTATCAATATGAATCCAATAAATTATAAGCAGTATAATGAAATACATATACCATATTTATCTATAATTGATGTTTTAATGTTTAATGATAAATTAAGCGTAAATAAATTTATTACTAGCTACAATTTAATATGAACGCTATTGGTGGTTATTTTGCTTTAGATTTATTAAATAATAAAGAGTTTCATCTTAATTGTTTAAAATTAAATACTGCAAGAAATGCACTTGAGTATATACTTATTGCTAGGAAGTATAAAAAAATATATCTCCCATTTTATACTTGTGATGTATTATTACAGCCAATTGAAAAATTAAAAGTTATAGTAGAGTTTTATAATATCAATAAAGATTTTGAACCAATTTTTGATTATAGCAGATTAAAACAAAATGAAGGATTTTTGTATACAAATTATTTTGGATTAAAGGATTCTTATATTAGAAAAATTGATTCGTTATGCAAAAATTTAATTATAGATAATGCACAATCTTTTTATTCTAAGCCTGTAATTAATGGAGACACTTTTTATTCAGCTAGAAAATTTTTCGGTGTTTCTGATGGTGCGTATTTATATTGTAATAAGCCTATTCAAATAGAAATTTTGAAAGATATTTCATGGAAAAGGTCTCAATATTTATTTATTAGAATTGATGAAGAAGCTGAAACAGGCTATCAATCTTTCAAGAAAAATGAATCTGAATTGGATTTTCAAGAAATTAAATACATGTCTAATTTGACTAGTTCAATTTTAGGAAATATCGATTATAAAACTATTTCAGAAAAGAGACGTGATAATTATATTTTTTTGTCTAATGAACTTGGTTCAATAAATAAATTGAAATTCAATATAAATAAAAAAACTGTCCCTATGGTTTATCCATTTTACAGTACTAATGAAAATTTGCGTGAAATTTTAAGATTGAATAAAATTTATACAGCACAATATTGGGATTCTGTTTTAAAAAATGTAGAAAAAGGTTCCATTGAATATGACTATACTAAAAACATTATTTATTTACCAATAGATCAAAGATTAAATAGTAAACAATTAAAAACAATTATTAAAATTATAAAAGATGAACATAAAAGGTAAATACGTTACTTTAAGAGCAATTGAAATGGAAGATATTCCTTTATTGCATAAATGGGCAAATGATCCTGATATATGGTATATGCTTGGAGGGTGGCATTTTCCTAGTAATTTGAGTTATATGCAGAAATGGGTCGATAATTTAAAAAATGACCCATTAAATCAAAGGTTTGCAATTGATGCACCAGGTGTAGGTCTAATAGGAACTATTAGTTTGGTTGATATTGATTGGAAAAATAATAATGCATTTACAGGTTTGCAGCTTGGTGACATTGATATTAGAGGTAAAGGGTATGGGATAGATTCATTCATGGCTATTCAAAAGTATGCATTTGAAGAATTACACTTAGAAAGACTTGATGGTTCTGTAATTGAATACAATGAGGCAGGTTACGGATTTATTACTAAACATTGCGGATGGAAAGAAGAAGGAAGGCAACGAAATTGGTATTTTAGAAAAAATAGATATTGGGACAGAATTATTGTTGGCATCACCCGTGGCGATTATTTTGAACTTATGGAAAAGAAAGACTACTGGAAAGAATAGTTTTGGGAACAAGTAAAATTGGAATTACCGGCGGTTCTGGTTATTTAGGATCGGTTTTAGTAAACGCTGCAGTTGATGCAGGTTATTTTGTAAATGTATTAGATAATTCAGATTCTGCTAATTGTAGTTTGTCTGATTTAATAAATGAAAAAAAAATAAATTATTATCAAGGTAATTTATCTGATGAAATTTTAGTTGGTAGATTTGTTGAAGATATTGATGTTATAATACATTTAGCAGGTGTTTCAGATGGAAGAGCGGGAAAGCTAAATCCAGATTTGACAAAAAAAGTTAATATTGATTACTTTGAAAGGTTAATTAAAATTTCAAAAAATGCTGGAGTTAAAAAATTTCTTTTTGCATCAACAATGGGCGTTTATGGGAATGAGTATTCTATACCATTAACCGAAGATTTGGTTTTAAAACCAATTGATCCATATTCATATTCAAAAGCTTTTGGAGAGTCAATGTTATTAGAAAATCAAACAAAAAATTTCACACCAACAATTTTTAGAATAGCAATGGTTTATGGACTTTCTCCTTCAATGCGATTCGATTTTATTGTCAATAAGTTTACTATTGATGCAGTAAATAATGAAAATATTACGATTTTAGGTGGTAAGCAAAAAAGACCACAAGTATATATTAAAGATGTCGCTAAAGTTTTTCTCAAATTTGCAAGTATAGAATATAAGCAATCTTCCACTATATATAATTTAGTCGGTTCAAATCCTTCAGTCGAACAAATTTTAAGTGAAGTGAAATTAGTAGCCCCTAATTTAAAAGTAGAAGTAGGTGCACAAAGAGAAAATGAAGACAGTTTTGAAATGAGTGGAATGAAATTGAGAAATGAAATCGATTTTAATTTACAAGAAAACATGATTGTTGGTATTAAAGAAATTATAAATTATTATTCTAATAAAAGTAATTAGATATGAAATGGAAAAAAAAGGGATTAATATTTTGTCCTAATAAAAATTTCGAGTGGTTACAAGATAGGGCAATTGCCCCTGTTTGTGAATTAATTTCAAATGATATTTTAAGAATTTATTTTTCTTCTAGAGATAATCAAGGAAAAAGTACACCAATATTCTTAGACACTAATCCGGAATTTCCTGAACAAATTAAAAATGTTAATGGTACTCCAATTTTGAAATTTGGAGAATTGGGAAGTTTTGATGACAATGGTATTTTATCTTCTTCTATAGTAAATTATGGAAATGATAAATATTTATATTACGTTGGATGGAATCCAAGAGTAAATGTGTCATATCATCTTTCAATAGGATTAGCAATTAGTAAAAATGGATTACCTTTTGAGAAAGTAAGTTCAGGCCCAATTTTAGATAGATCACTAACCGAGCCGTTTTTTAATACTGCTCCATTTGTAATTAAGGATAGCACAAATTGGAAGATGTGGTATGTTTCATGTACTGGTTGGAAAAAAATAAATAATTATCCTGAGCCATTATATAATATTAAGTTTGCAACTTCAAATGATGGTATTAATTGGGAAAGGAAAGGAATTATTGCTATTGATACTGATGATTTTGCGGAAGCCATTGGCAAGCCATTTGTTTTCGTTGAAAAAGGTATTTATCACATGATTTATTCATACCGTAATTCTGTTAATTATAGAACTGACCCAACTAAAAGTTATAGATTGGGATATGCACAATCAGATGATGGTATTAATTGGACAAGGAAAGATGATGAAATAGGAATATCGTTGTCAAATGAAGGTTGGGATTCTATAATGATGGAGTATGCATCAAGTTATAGTTTTAATGGTAAAAGATATTTAGTTTATAATGGTAATGGATTTGGCGAATCAGGATTTGGATATGCTATTTTAGAAAATGAGTAATAATAAATTAGTCGTTGCAATTCAAATGATTACGTATAATCATGAAGAGTATATAGCACAAGCTATTGAATCTGTTATGGCTCAAGAAACTACGTTTGATTATAAATTAATTATAGCTGAAGATTTTTCTACCGATAATACAAGAAATATCTGCAAAGCCTTAAAACAAAAATATCCTAATAAAATAGACTTAATATTAAATGAAAAAAATTTAGGAGTTTTTAAAAATGCTATTCAAATTCATGAAGCATGTTATAATAGTAATGCCACTTACGTTGCAATAATAGAAGGAGATGATTATTGGACAGATAATTTTAAGCTTCAAAAACAGGTTGATTTTTTGGAATCAAATAAAAATTACACAGTTTGTTTTCATAATGTAAAAAAGCTTACGGTTGCAAATGGCGAACCCGATGTTATAGTAAACTACAATCAAACATTTAAAGACACATATGAATTTAATGATATAATTATTGAAAACAACATAGCAACCGTATCTGTAATGTATGTAAATAAAATATTTGACATTAGTGTTTTTGATACGGTTGAACCTTACGATGATTTTTTTCATTTATTAAATTTAGAGAAAGGCAAGGCAAAGTTTTTTGAAGACACAATGGCTGTTTATCGCATACATAAGGGTGGAACATGGTCTAGTAGAAAAATAGAAGAAAAGTATCTAGTAAATATTCATATCAGAAAAATGATTTTAAATTATTTTAAATCTAACCCAAAATATAAAAACAATAATTTATTTTATTTAGGCCTATCACCTTTATACAACGTAATTGCTATTATGAAATATAATGAAAATAATATAACTTGTTTTTTTAATTATTATTTTGCTTATTTATACAACGCATATAAATCTAATCAAACAATAGATTATATGCTTTTTGCAAAATTGTCTATTAAAATATTTTTAAGAAAAATTAAAATAAGTCAACGAAAATGATTGAAAAAATAGCATATCATAATCTTCAACTTGGTATCATTATCAGAAATAATTTCACTAAAGATGGAATAGAATTTTTCACAAACGATAACGATTCTCAACAACTTGGTTATATGAATAGACCAAAAGATTATGAAATTTTGCCTCACCGCCACAACATTGTTCAGCGAGAAGTACATCTTACCCAAGAAGTTTTGTTTATAAAATCAGGTAAAGTAAGAGTTGATTTTTATGATAACGAACAAATTTATTTAGAGAGTAGAATTTTAAATAAAGGGGATGTGATATTATTAGCGGATGGTGGACATGGTTTTGTAATGTTAGAACAATCAGAAATTATTGAAGTTAAGCAAGGGCCATACTGTGGCGAAAGAGATAAGGTAAGATTTGATTCAATAGATAATAATCAAGTTAAAATAATATTTAATACCACTCACTAGAATATACAGATAGAAAGAAATTAAAATAATTAAAAAGACACAATTTATACTTATGAGAAACTTATTTTACAAAATTTTAAATAAACTATACAACCCAATATATATAAGAATTCATGCAGTTGCAAATGGTCAAATATATGCTCGAGAAAATAATGATATAAATAAAGCATTATCAAGAGCAGCAGCAAATATCGCTTTAAGAAATATCGACGAAACTAACCCATTATCTTGGGAGTTTAGTGGGTTTAGTCAAAATGGAGAAGATGGTATTTTAGATTTTTTATGGACAAAATTAAAATCCCAAAATCGTTACTTTATAGAAATAGGAGCTGCAAATGGTATTGATAATAATACAGCTTGGTTTGCTCATGCGAAAAAATTTAGTGGTTTAATGATTGATGGTCACAATGATTCTATAATTAGAGCTAAAAAACATGCTACATTTGGTACTGAATGCTTAAACTTATTTATAAACGAAGAAAATATAATTGCCTTAAAAGAAAAAATTGTACATACTAACCCAGATATTTTTTCTTTAGATATTGATGGCAATGACTACTATGTCGCAAAAAGTATTTTAAACAATGGTATTAGACCTAAAATATTTATTGTAGAGTATAATTCAGTATTTGGCCCAAATGAAAGTGTTACTATAGAATATGATCCGTTGTTTGATATTGACAAAGCTCATGCAACTCATCTTTATTATGGTGTTTCCATTACAGGTTGGAAAACTTTTTTTGGAAATCAAGGGTATCAATTTGTAACTGTTGATTCTAATGGCGTAAATGCAGTTTTTGTTGATAAAAAGGAATTTGATATGTCATTTTTAGAAAATTTAAAAAGTGTAAATTTCAAAGAAAATTTCCATCAGTTAAATGTATTTAAATGTAATTGGGAAAAACAATTGGAATTAATTAAAGAGAAAAAAACAATAACTATTAGTTAAAATTACGATATGATACCAGTTAATGAACCATTATTAAATGGAAACGAAAAAAAATATTTGAATGAATGTATTGATACTGGTTGGATTTCATCTGAAGGGCCATTTATCAAAGCATTTGAGGAAAAATTTTCTAAAGTTGTAAATCGTAAACACGGTATAGCAGTTAGTAATGGCTCTGTGGCTTTAGATGCGGCAATGTTGGCACTAGGATTAAATGAAGGTGATGAAGTTATAATGCCAACTTTTACAATAATATGCTGTGCAACGGCAATTGTTAGAGCAGGCTTAACCCCTGTATTAGTTGATGCTGATCCATTAACTTACAATATGGATGTGAATCAAATTGAAAGTAAAATAACTGCTAAAACTAAAGCTATAATGGTAGTGCATATTTATGGCTTACCTGTAGATATGGATAGAGTTTTAGAGATAGCAAAAAAGCATAATTTAAAAATAATTGAAGACGCAGCAGAAATGCACGGTCAAACTTATAACGGAAAACCATGTGGGTCTTTTGGTGATATTAGTATTTTTAGTTTTTATCCTAATAAACACATCACTACTGGTGAAGGTGGAATGATTTTAACGGATAGCGATGAATTAGCAGAAAAATGCCGTTCATTAAGAAATTTATGCTTCACAACAAAAAGAAGGTTTGTGCATGATGAAATGGGATTTAATTTTAGAATGACAAATTTGCAAGCTGCTCTGGGTTTAGCTCAATTAGAAAGATTAGATGAGTTTATTGATAGAAAAAGAAAAATGGGGCAGTTGTATTTAGAACTTTTAAAAGATGTTGCAGACTTTCAGTTACCAGTGTTAAAAACAAATTATGCTGATAATATTTTTTGGGTGTTTGCTTTAGTTTCAAAAAACAAAAGTGTATCAGCAATTGATTGTATGAAAAAATTAGCTGATGTGGGTGTTGGAACACGACCGTTCTTTTTTCCAATGCATATGCAACCTGTGTTTCAAAAAATGGGTTTGTTTAAAAATGAATCGTATCCCGTTGCAGAATTTATTGCTGAACAAGGTTTTTATTTACCAAGCGGTTTAGGGCAAACAGCAGATGATTTTACATTAGTAAGCGAACGTTTTAAAAATATATTTTAATGGCAGTATTTAAAGACTATTCAAAGTATTATAATCTTTTATATAAAGATAAAAACTATAATTCAGAAGTTGATTATTTAATAAATTTGATTAAAGCTCATAGCCTAGAAAGTAATAGCATACTTAATTTAGGTTGTGGTACAGGTAATCATGATTTTATATTTGCTAGTAAAGGCTTTCATGTAACAGGTGTAGACTTGTCGCAAGATATGATTGATGTGGCTAATTCTAAAAAAAGCAATGATTCAAATTTAGTGTTTTTAAAAGGAGATGTAAGAGATGTGAGATTGGATAAAACGTTTGACGTTGTAATGTCTTTATTTCATGTAATGTCTTATCAAACTTCAAATTTAGATTTGGAAAATGCTATTAAAACAGCTCATGCACATTTAGAAAAAGGAGGCTTGTTTATTTTTGATTGCTGGTATGGCCCTGGAGTACTAACAGATAGACCAACTGTTAGAAATAAACAATTTGAAGATAATAATTTTTTAGTGACTCGATTATCAACACCACACATGTACTCAAACGAAAATTGTGTAGATGTTGAATTTAATGTTACCATAAAAGATAAAACAAATGGCCAAACATATGATATCCATGAAATGCATAAAATGCGTTATTTGTTTTTACCTGAAGTGCATTATTTCTTAGATAAAAATGGTTTTGAATTAGTGTTAAATGAAGAATGGCTAAGCTCTGCGCAATTAACGTATAATAGTTGGAATGCAACCTTTGTTGCAAAAAAGAAATGAGTGGAACAAAAAAAATAGCATTTGTTTACGGTCGTCCATATTTTAATTCGGCAAAGTTATTATATATGCCATTTGGAATTAATGTAGTTAAGTTATTGGCCGAACAAGGGAATACTATTGATTTGTATCTTACTCAAAACTTTACTGAAGAATACAAGAAAATATTACCTAGCAACGTTACACCCATTTTTTTGGATAAAAAAAAGGTTTGGAGTCATGGTAGTGGTAGAGGTTTATTTTATTTATTGAATAGTTATTTTTGGAACTTAACAAGAACTAAAAAGTATGATGCAGTGTGGGGCATTGGCCAAGCTGGAACAGTTTTGGGTGGAAAGTTGGCAAATAGGAATAAAGTTCCATTTTATTATTTAAGTGACGAATTTCCGGATATCTCTTATTTGAAAATTTGGAAAGAAAATGAAAAAAAATATGCGGCTACAGCAAAGTTCTTTGTTGTGCCAGATGAATCAAGACTTCCAGTAACTCTTCAACAAATTCCTGATTTAAAGAACACCCCTGGATTTACATTACCAAATATGCCTCTTAAAATTGACCTAAATAATGTGTCAAGTATTAATTGGCATAATAAGCTAGGCTTATCACCAAATAAGAAGATAGTTATGTATGCTGGTGGTATAACTAGTGAAAATCAGATTGATTATTTATTGACTTTATTTCCCGCAACTAGAAATGAGTTTGTTTTGGTGTTAGTAGGAAAAATGGGGAATTATAAAAAGATAAAGGATTTACATTCTGAAAGAATTATTTGGATTGAAGAAGAGCTGCCTGATAATGATTTGCACAGTTTAATTTCACAATCATTATGTAGCATGTGTTATTACGCAGATTTTTTAGATTTAAAATATGTAGGTAAATCTTCTGGAAAACTGATGCGTTCATTGCTATTTGGTACTCCAGTTATTTCTACAAAATTTGATTCACTCTCTTTTGTAGAAGAAAATAAATTTGGTGTTTTAATAGGTAAGCCTTACGAACTCATTGAAGCAATTCATACAATTGACAGAGATATTCAAAAGTACAAAGCATCAATTAAAGAAAATATTTCGAAATACAACTACGAAGTGTATTGGGATATTATGAAAAATTCAATTTTGTAATTGAGCAATAAAAAAAGTATAATTTTATTTACAACTTCATTTCCTTATGGTGATGGTGAACAGTTTTTGGAAACCGAAATCAACTATTTATGTAATGCATTTGAAACTGTGTTTGTTTTCCCTCTACATAAGTTTGATAAAATCAGAAGCATTCCTAGCAATTGTAAGGTAGTAGACTTAACGGTTAGTTTTACAGTTCAAAATAAGATAAGGAAATACTTTTTCACTCACTTTAGTATTATTTTTAAGATATTGCTTAAAACTATTATGACGTCTGTACACAGAAAGAAGTATGTTTTTGGTTTAAAGAAATATATAATAGATTTAATATTAGAGATTGGAATGGCTGAAAAATACCATGAGCTTTTAATTAACTATTTAGCTAAAACTGACCTAATCTATTTTTATTGGTTTGATAAACCTGTTTTGCAATTCAGTATTTTAAAGCAGAAAAGAAAAATAAATCATAAGCTTGTTGTAAGAGCTCATGGTTATGATTACGATAAGCAACAAGGCTATTTTCATAAATATAGGGAGTATGAGATTGCAATGGTAAACAAGATTTTCCCAGTTTCTAATTATGGAGTAAACTATTTTAAAAATCAATATAAGTCGTTAGCAAAAAATGTTGATGTTTCCTATTTAGGAACAAATTTTATAGCAGACAATCCAACTAATTATTCTAATGTTATACATATTGTTTCATGTTCAGCATTTAGATCTTTGAAACGAGTGCATTTAATTGTTGAAATTTTAAAGGAAATAAAAGAAGAAGTAGTATGGACGCATTTTGGGTCGGGCACATTAGAGAAGGAGGTTAAATTAAAAGCAAAAGAACTTCCATCAAACATTACTGTTCATTTTAAAGGAATGGTTGATAATTCTGAAGTTCTGAAATATTATACTGAACAACATGTGGATTTTTTCATTAATGTAAGCGAAATAGAAGGTGTTCCTGTTTCTATCATGGAAGCAATTAGTTTTGGCATACCTGTTATAGGTTGTAATGTTGGAGGCGTAAGCGAAATAGTAAATCATAAAACGGGGTATTTGTTTAATAAGGATTTTAACATTAAGGATGTTGCAGAAAAAATTATTGAACATCATTCTAAAACATTTGAACAAAAAATTGAGTTTACAAAAAGTGTGAAATCATTTTGGGTTGAGAATTTTAATGCAAGAAAAAATTACATTGATTTTATAGATAATAAATTAAAGAACTTGTAAATGTTCAATACTCACTAAATTAAATATGAATATTTTATACATAGTTCCAACTTCCTTATTATTCGACGAAAGAACAGGGGTATCACGAAAAATA
>CALMMX010000112.1 GCA_937868545.1 uncultured Bacteroidota bacterium | reverse complement strand
TTAGTGTTGAGCCTAGCCAATGAAAATGAGAGTATTGATGTTTTAAAAGGTTTTGCTGAAAAAAATAACATAAAAATAGAAACTATATCTGTAGCTGGGGGATAAAATCCTCTAGAAAAATACTTCAAGAAAATAAAATGGCAAAGAAAAAATCGAATTATACAATGCAAGAGGTTTTTATTAAGCATTTAAAGGAATTAATACCTGCGCATGTATCATTAGTAGAAGAACTTGCTGAGCTATTAGAAGTTAGTACAGATAGTGCTTACCGACGATTAAGATGCGAAACAGAATTGAGTATTGATGAAACCTATAAAATATGCAATCATTATCGTATTTCTGCTGATGGAATCTTTTCTAATCAAGTAAATGCCGTTACTTGTAATTACATTAAGCTTACAGATACCGAAAATAATATTGAGAAATACCTAACTGGCATTTTAAATAATTTAAAACAAGTGTCAAAAAAGGAAAATGCAAAACTTATTTATGCAGCAGAAGAAGTGCCTATTATGCATTCGTTTCATACTGATAAATTAGCCGCTTTTAAACTATTTTATTGGCAGCGTTCTGTTTTAAATATTAGTGATTTTCAAACACAAAAGTTTGATTTTGATATTATTCCTGAAAGTCAATTGCAATTAGGTAGAGATATAAAAAAAACATACTCTGAATGCGAAAGTATAGAAGTGTGGACGATAGACACTATACAAACAACTATTAAGCAAATTGAATACTATTTTGAATCGGGTGTATTTAAAAAGAAAGAACATGCTATTGAAGTTTTGAATGATTTAAAAGCCATGGTTGAATCAATAAACCTACATGCCGAAAAAGAAAATAAAAATGACCGCAATAACTCTTTTGTAATTCCTTATACCTTATATAAGAGCGATTTAGTTATTGGAACTAATTGTATTCATGTAAATATAGATGGTATGGCTTACTCTTACATCTCTTTTAATACAGTTAATTCACTTACAACCTATAACAAAGAGTTTTGTGATGAGATTGAACATTGGATGAAAAACTTAATTAAAAAATCTACCTTAATAAGTGGCATAGCCGAAAAAGAAAGATTTCAGTTTTTCAATAAATCTTACAAAGCTATTGATGTAGCTATTGATAAAATAAATAATTATTAGTTAATGAATTCACATTATAATATTATAATTGTTGCTGGTGGAACTGGAACCCGCATGCAATCTACTATTCCGAAACAGTTTATTGAAATTAAAGGCAAGCCTATTATTATTCATACTATCGAAAAATTTATAGAGTTTGATGAATTCATAAATGTAATAGTGTGTGTGCATAAGGATTATTTAACTGATGCAAATTTTATGTTGGCAGAATATTTTCCTGATAAAAATGTTCAAATTGTGGTTGGCGGAGATACACGTTTTCAATCGGTAAAAAATGGATTGGATTGTATAACTAATCCAAATGATATTGTTGGCATACATGATGCTGCACGCCCATTTGTTTCAAATAATACAATTAAAAAATGTTTTGAAACAGCTTCAAAAAAAGGCAATGCCATACCAGTAGTTACAGTTAATGAAAGTTTACGATTAGTTACAAATGGTATAAATAAAGCAGTAAGTAGAGATGATTATAAAATAGTGCAAACTCCACAATGCTTTTTAGTTTCTTTAATTCAGAAGGCATTTCAACAACCATTTTCGCCTTTCTTTACTGATGATGCAACCGTTTTAGAAGGAATTGATGAACCTATTTATTTGGTTGAAGGGAATTCTGAAAATATAAAAATTACAAATCCGGATGATATAAAATACGCTGAAATTTATTTATAATGACAACCGAAGATATAGCAGATGCTTTTGAACTAACATCAAAATTGTTAGAACTACATAACGAAAATTCTTTTAAAGTTAAAGCTATGGCCACTGCGGCCTATAGACTAAGTAAAACTCGACTTGATTTAAATGATAAATCAGTTGAAGAACTTACTCAATTAGAAGGTATTGGTAAGGGTATTGCCGAAAAAATTATTGAATTAAACCAACGTGATAGCACTAAGGAGTTGGATGAATTATTAAGTAAAACACCACAAGGTGTAATTGAAATGCTTGGTATTAAAGGTATAGGGCCTAAAAAAGTACGTCAATTATGGAAAGAACTGGAACTTGAAAGTGTAACAGAACTTTTATATGCTTGTCACGAAAACAGGTTATTGGAGTTAAAAGGCTTTGGTGAAAAAACTCAACAAACCATTATTCAAAATATTGAATTCAAAAAAAATAATGCAGGAAAGTTTCATTTTTCATATGCCGAAAAAATTGCAAAGCCTATAATTAATGAGCTTTTAAAACTTACAGATTATGTTTCATTAACTGGCGCAATGTATCGTAAATGCGAAGTTATTGATGAAATTGATATTTTAGTTGGTGATGAGAGTATTGAATTAGATGATTATTATTCTGAATTGATTCCAATTAATTTTATTCAGGTTAATGAAACTGTTTTTTACAGAAAATTAGTGGAAACCTCTTCTACTAAAGAACATTTGACTGGGATAAATTTTAATGCACTTCCAATTAAAAAGTATAATTCAGAAAAAGATATTTACTCAAGTTTAAATTTTCAATACTGTGAACCCGAATTGCGTGAAGGTTTATTTGAATTGGAAAAAGCAAAATCTAACACCTTACCTCATTTAATTGAACTAACTGATTTGAAAGGAATTTTGCATAATCACTCAACTTATAGTGATGGGTTAAATACATTAGAGGAAATGGCTGTTTATTGCAAAGAACTAGGTTATGAATATTTAGGAATGTGCGACCACTCTAAAAGTGCAAGCTATGCAGGTGGTTTAAAGGTAGAAGATATTATTTTGCAGCATAATGATATAAATAAACTTAATGAAAAGTTGTTCCCATTTAAAGTTTTTAAAGGTATTGAAAGTGATATTTTAGGAAATGGAGATTTAGATTATGAAGAAGATATTCTTAAATCATTTGATTTTATTGTTGCTTCTATTCACTCAAATTTAAAAATGGATGAAGAAAGAGCTACGCTGCGTTTACTTAAAGCCATTGAGAATCCATATACTACAATTTTGGGTCATCCAACTGGGCGTTTATTGTTAGGTCGACCTGGTTATCCAATTGATCATAAAAAAATAATTGATGCTTGTGCCGCTAATGGAGTTATAATAGAATTAAATGCTCACCCATACCGTTTGGATATTGATTGGCGTTGGATTCCGTATTGCTTAGAAAAAGGCGTAATGATTTCTATTAATCCTGATGCTCATCAATTAAAAGGTTATCACGATATGTATTATGGTACACAGGTTGCCCGAAAAGGTTTATTAACAAAGGAGATGTGTTTTAATTCTAAAACTTTATCAGAAATTGAATCTTACTTTCAATCAAGAAAATAGTTAAATGAAAGTATTTGATTCAATAAAAGATAAACAAAAACCAAGTGATTTGGTATTTGATAAAATCTATCCTAAAAAATATCAAGAACATTCAGCTAGGCATTTTACTCCTGTAAAAATTGCAATTAAAGCTGCGAAATTGTTAGTAGATGAACCAACAGATAAAATTTTGGACATTGGATCTGGTGTAGGAAAGTTTTGCTGCATTGGTTCTAGCGTTACCAAAGCGCATTTTTATGGCGTTGAGAAACGTAAAGCTTTAATTAATTTATCCAATAAAATTAAACGTATGTATAAATTAAAAAATGCCCATTTCATAAATAACGATTTCACAAAATTAGATTTCTCAAAGTTTAACGGAATTTACTTTTTTAACTCCTTTCACGAAAACTTTGATGAAACCTGCGTGTTAGATGAAACTTCAAAGGTATCATTACGGGCATATAAAAAGTACCATTCAGATTTAGTGCTAAAATTAAATGAATGTAAAAGTGGAACTAAATTAGTTACCTTTCATACTTTCAAAAATAAAATACCAAGTACTTATCAGTTTATTGATATGAATGAAACGGGCTTGTTGAAGTTTTATATTAAAAAGTAATTATAAATATTGCTATTAACAAAAGATAACACGCAATGCTGTTGGATTTTAAATATATTTGAAAATCACATTGAATTATAAGCTAAAAAATATTATTGGTATTCATCATTGCGAGGAACATAGAAATCTGTCTGCAGATTTTGTTAAAAGTAACTTGGTTTTTTTATTGATACTTTTTTTAAGCCCTAATTGTAATTTTGCACAAAGTAAAAGCAACGATAGTTGCTCATTTTTTAATAATAAGCCAATCTATCCGTATTATTATCCAAATGTATTGAGTAATGGGAAAGATTTTTATACTCAGAAAAAGGCTTTTAAAAAAGCAATAACAGAGCGTACAAATTTTAATGGAATTGTAACGGTTTATTTTTTTATTAATGAATTTGGTGAAACCAATTTTTACACCACACAGTTATGTGATTTAAATTATAAAACACTTTCCATTTCTAAAGAACTTGAACCACTTTGCGCTCAGATATTACAAGCTGTAAGAAATACCTCTCCTTGGAAACCTATGCTAAACGATAAAAAGGAAGCAGTAAATAGTAGAAAATTTTATTCATTTAAATTTAATAACGGACAGCTCATTGAAATTCTTCCTAAGTAAATATTTAATTTTATCGATGATAGTGAGTGTAAATATTTATGCTCAAAAAATGGATTCATTAATAGCATACAAAACTGGGCTTTGTTTAAATTATTTTAATGTCGATGAATTTTTGAAAATTTTCGAGAGTAGAAATTACACTAAGGAGCAGATTATAACATTTGCCTCAAACATGGCTTGGCATGGCAATGATAAGTATGGAAATGAATTGGCGAAAAAATGTATTGCTAAAAATGATTCAATTACTGCTGGCAACTGGCATGCATATTCTGTTCAAAATACAAAGAACGGTAATTATTCTGAAGCAATTTATGGTCTAGAAAATAGCTTAGCTATTGCACCTCAAGAAATGGAAGGTTATTATGGCTGGGTGTTATTATATTATTACAGAGATTATCAAAGAGCATTATTGCATTTAAATCATTATGATAGTCATACACCTAATGCTGTGGATGCACCGGTAGGGGAGAATATTCATTTTTTAAAAGGTTTATGTTATTACCAATTAAATCAATATGAAAAATCAATTGAGGAATTTAATATAAATGCCACTTTTGAATTAAAAAGCTTTGGTAAAAAAAATGTGAATGCATATATCTATTTTTATATAGCTCGTAATTACGAAAAATTGAATAATCTCAAATTGGCCGAAACGTATTATAAAAAGGCTATTAAGACAGCACAATTCCCTGTAGAGGCAAATTACTATTTGGGAATGATGTATAAGTATAAAAAAGATAATAGAACAAAGGCAATGACTCACTTTTTATATGCTTATCACTTCCTACAGGATGGCTATAAACAGCAAGATATTTATGTGGAGCTATTTGATGAAGTTTATCTTTCGCAAATAGATGAAGAGTTTGAGTATTAATTTTTAAATTTGCCCATGGCAATTTTAAATTCAATAGCATCATGGTTCATGAAGAAGCGAATGCATCAAATTGAACTATTTATGAAATACCCTCATGATGTGCAAGATGAATGGCTATTAAGTTTATTAGATACTGCCAAAAATACACAGTTTGGTAAAGATCATGGTTTTAAATCAATTACTAATTATGAGCAGTTTAAAAATATCCCCATTCAAGATTACGAAAGTTTAAAGCCATTTATAGAGCGCACTCGCCGTGGTGAACAAAATTTATTGTGGAATAGTGAAATTAAATGGTTTGCAAAAAGTAGTGGTACCACTGATAAAAGCAAATTTATTCCTGTAAGCAAAGAATTTTTAAATGGTTGCCACTATAATGGTGGACGCGATATGATTACTTTTCAATGTGTAAATAATGCAGATACTAAATTATTTACTGGTAAGAATTTAGCGTTAGGAGGTAGTTATAAGACGGATCATTTTGGGGATTATAATTCTTATCATGGAGATGTGAGTGCTATCATTATTCAAAATTTGCCAATGTGGGCGGAGTATTTTAGAGCACCTGATGTTAACATTGCTTTAATGGAGAATTGGGAAGAGAAGCTCGAAAAAATTGCACAAACAATGGCCAATGAAAATGTAACAAGTTTGGCTGGTGTACCTAGTTGGATGTTGGTGCTTATGAAGCGAATTTTGGAAATTAAAAATGAAAAAACATTAAAAGCAGTTTGGCCAAATTTAGAAGTTTACTTTCATGGTGGTGTGAGTTTTACTCCTTACAAACCATTATTCGAAAACTTATTTGATAATTCGCAAGTGGCATACATGCAATTATACAGTGCTTCGGAAGGTTTCTTTGGTATACAAGATGAAAAGGTGAGCAACGAAATGTTATTGATGTTGGATTATGGAATTTACTATGAATTTATTTTGGTAAGTGATTTAGAAGAATCTAATCCTCGTACATACAATTTATCTGAAGTGCAATTGCACAAAAATTATTCAATGCTAATAACAACCAATGCGGGCTTATGGCGTTACCAGTTGGGAGATACTATACAGTTTACAAATTTATCACCTTATCGCTTTATTATTACAGGACGTACAAAACAATGCATTAATGTTTTTGGTGAAGAGGTAATGATTCATAATGCTGAACTAGCATTAAAAACGGCTTGCGAAAAAACAAAAGTTCATATTATTGATTACACAGTTGCGCCCATTTTTATGAATGAAAATTCAGGGGCACATCAATGGTTAATTGAATTTGAAAGCAATCCTGAGCATTTAGATTATTTTACTAAGATATTGGATGACACTTTGAAAAACATCAATTCTGATTACGAAGCAAAACGTTTTAATAATTATATCTTACAACAACCAACAATAACAATACTTCCAAAAGGCACATTTTATAATTGGTTAAAAGCAAATAATAAATTGGGTGGCCAGTTTAAAGTGCCTCGTTTAAACAACACACGTGCAGTTGTAGATGATATATTGAATTACATTTCAACATAGATTAATAATAATGATTTGGGCATTTCATCCTGTTGAAGAGTCGGTTCACCAGTTGATGGTTACAATATTTTTGTTCATTCCTCAAAAAGGATTTCCAATTAAATCCTTAAAAAATTTATTTTCCAAAAATAAGAACATAAAAAAAGCCTCGCATATTTGCGAGGCTTTCCATTTTATTTAAAATCAGATTAAACTGCTTTTGCTTCTTGAGCTTTTTTAATAATAGCTTTAATGTTTTCTGTTGTTGTAGAGTTTGGTCTTTCAATTGCAGAACCAGTTGCTCTATCCCATACTAAACTTGCTAATACTCCTAATGCACGAGATACACCAAATAATACAGTGTAGAAATCATATTCATGCATTCCATAATGAACTAATAATGCACCAGAGTGAGCATCTACATTTGGCCAAGGATTTTTAATTTTTCCAGTTGACTCTAAAATTGGAGGCGCTACTTCGTATACCATTTGTACAATTTCACAAATGTTATCGTGCTTAATGTATGTTTTATAAAAATCTTGTTGAGCAGTAAAACGTGGATCTGTTTTTCTTAATACAGCATGACCGTATCCTGGAACAACTTTTCCTTCTGCCAACGTTTGTTTAATGTAGTCAGCAATTTGTTCTTTAGTTGGTAAACCTCCTCCTAAATTTTCTTTTAATTCCATAATCCAGCTTAATACTTCTTGATTAGCTAAACCATGTAATGGACCAGCTAATCCATTCATACCTGCTGCAAATGCTAAATACGGATCGCTTAATGCAGAACCAACTAAATGTGTAGTATGTGCTGAAACATTTCCACCTTCATGATCTACGTGTATAGTTAAATATAAACGCATTAATCGTTTCATGTCAAAATCTTCGTAACCTAACATGTGTGCAAAATTTGCAGCCCAATCTAATTTATGGTCTGGTTCAATATGAGCTCCACCTTTGTATTTACGACGGTAAATGTATGCTGCAATACGCGGTAAACGTGCAATTAAATTCATTGAATCTTCATACACGTAATCCCAATAATCTTTTTTATTAATACCTTTTGCATAAGCTTTTGCAAATAAACTTTCTGTTTGCATAGCCATAATACCAATTACAAATTGAGTCATTGGATGTGTATCAGTAGGTAATTTTTCAATTACATCAAATACATGTTTTGGAACGTTACTTCTTTTTTGCCATTCACCTGTAATGAAATTAACATCTTCTTGAGTTGGTAATTCACCCACTAACATTAAGTAGAAAATCCCTTCTGGTAATGGTTCTGTACCACCTGGAGCTTTTGGTAAACTTTTACGTAATTCTGGAATTGAATAACCTCTAAAGCGAATTCCTTCTTCAGCATCTAATTTAGATGTTTCAGTTACCATTCCAGTCATTCCTTTCATACCTTGGTAAACTTGAGCAATAGTAATTTCACCTATTTTTAAATCACCATGATTTTTAATTATATCTTTTATTTCTGCAGCCAAAGGCACTGCTTTTTCACGAAACTTATCTTTTAATCTGTCCATTATTATTATATTTTAAAATCATTGTAAATTTATGCAGTGGATTGATTTAAACAAACTTTATTTACATTATTTTTAAATTTATTTGAAAAAAAATGCCAAAGTTTAAAGACTTTGGCATTTTGAAATTAAAATAAAAATATATTATAAAAATAATAAACGCTTAACTGAATAATAACCTTGATTATCTGTTACTTTAACGAAATAAACTCCAGTTTGTAAGGTGTTTTTATTAATTGTAAACGTATTATGAGAAACTAGAGAACTATTTACTAATTTACCAGAAATGTCAAATATTTCAATTTTATGACTTTCATTTTGGCTTTCAAAAGATAATGTAACATCTGAATTAGAAGGATTTGGGTATAATTCAAATTTCACTTTGTTTTCTGATTGCTCAAATAAACCTACACTACAAGATTGTGTAACATTAACTGTACAACCTGTGTATGCATATAATGTAGCTGTTCCAAATGGTGTGTTAGGAGCTAAAATTGGAGGATTTGTACAACCTAAACGTGCAATTAAGAAATCTCTAATAAAGTTAATAGTAGAGTCCATATATAATACATTTGAAGAATATGGTACGTGATCAGCACCGTACCAAGTATAAAAAGGATTTGTGATTCCTAAAACGTTTGCTTGTTGTTTTAACATACGGCTACCATCCATATATAATAAGCCAATTCCACCAGGTGCAGCTTTACCTTGACTATATTTTACTGTTCCATCAATAGTTCCATGTAAAGAAACAAATGGTATATCTCCAGCTTCTAACCAGCCATATTTACCAAGTGCTCCACAAATATTAATTACTCCTTTTACATTTTGTGAATAGCATTGATTCCCACTGTATCCGTCCATTCCACCTAATGTTGCTAAAGTTGTTGCATTAACATAAGGGTTAATTTCACACGATTTATTTAAATAAGCTGTGTGTAATGCAGTTATTGCACCTGCAGAACTACCACCAATGTAAATGTTATTTGTATCAATTTTATAAGTATTACTAGTTAACTTATCTTTGTAAAAAAAGCGAATTGATGCTTTCATATCTTGTACAGCTCTTAAAACTGCTTTAACTGCATTTACTGAATCAAATGGAAAAAAGCCTAAACGGTAATTGATTGAAGCACACACATACCCTTTTTTTGCAAAGCTGTTAGATATAGCAACCATATCACCATCTGTACTAGATCCACCGATAAAACTACCACCATGTGCTAAAATAAGCAAAGGACGAGCAGTTTCAACATCTCCAGTTGGTTGATAAATATCCATAGTTAAGGATTGGGTAATACCACTTGAGTTTTTATTTGAACCATACACAATTCCTGAAGTTGTAGTTACCGCTGTAAATGTGTCGGTAGCATACCTTCCGGTAGCACAAGGAGATTGTGCTTTAACAGAAACTATAGAAGTTAAAGCGGTTAAAGCTAATAAGTAGATTTTTTTCATACGATTTGTTTTTTTGTTTTTAGATATATAAATATAGTTATTTTTTCGAATTTTATTATGGGAATACTACCCCTGGATATTTTGTAGCTACTAATTGTGGTAAAGTTGATTTGTAAGTACTATTTATAGCTTTAATGAACTCGTTTGCTAATAAAGCATTTCCTCTAGGAGTTAAATTTAGTCCATCTAAAGAATAGGCTCCTCCCGAAACAAATGAGGCATTTATAGTAACACCATTGTATACAATTCCACTCTTTATATTTGCAAAAAATGCATTCATATCAACAAAGGCAAGATTTTTTGAAGCTGCAATATTTTTTAAAATTACGTTATAGTCAGCTATTGCTTTCTCTATGGTAGCTATTTCTGATAATGTTAAAAAATATTTATCAGGTATAGTTATTAATGAGCCCATTTTTAAGCATTTAACTGAATCTAAAGGAATATTTAAAAGCACTAATTCTCCTTCAACTGCTTGTCTATAATCCATAATTTGGGATGTATCTTGAATTACAAATCCATTATTACCTTCATTAAAAACTATAGCAGGAGATAAACTTGAATAAAAATTAGTTAGCGATATAGCATTTGCGGCATCTAATTTTAACGCATTGTATGCAATGGTATTAAAATAAGCCATTGATTTTATACTAGGAATACTTGCAATAGCACCCTTAGCGCCATTTGCAGTTAGTTTATTTACAATATTATTAATACTTGCGTCAAATCCTACGCCAACTGCACCTGATATTGGTGTAACACTGCCACTTGTTGCCCCGCTTAATGCATAAGTCAAAACATCATTTAAACCTAATTGCAATGTAAAAAAGGTTGGCGCTTTTGCTACAGCATCAGATAAGATTGATGAAGAACCACTTGAAGCCATTCTTACATAAAATGGATTAGTGTAGCCATTAACATCCATATCTGTTACTTTTACATCAGGAACCCCCATATTATTAAATGGTCCTTGTGATGAGTATACATTAGAAGCAAATTGAGTTACATCACCAGATGAGGCAACTTTAACTGGTCCTAATGATGTTGTACCTTGACAATCTGTTCTATATCCTAATATTGAAGGTGCATTATTTGCAGTTCCAATTCCAATTGAACTAGCGGAAATGTATGGGGTTTTAAATTCGCCACCATCAATTAAAGAAAACTGTTCTGATAATAATTTAGCAAATGAACTATTTTGAGTGCCATATTGTAAAGCACCATCTGCGTAGCCTGCAGTTATTGCTCCACCAAGCGCAACATAATTTGTAACATCTAAATCTCCTTTGCTTACATCAGGTGTTTTTAAATTTGGTTTACAAGCATTTGCAATTAAAACTATTGCTGTAAGACTTATAATATTTTTCATGGGTCTAAATTTCATTGTATATATCATCTTAATAAAAAATGGAATTAAAATTTGTAGTTTACCGATAATCCAGGAATTACAACATTTGTTTTATAAGTTCCTTCTAAATTGGTTTCTAGGTTTTTCCCTTCACGTTTAAAGGTTGTAATTAAAAATGATGCTTTTATTGTAAAGTGTTTTTTT
>CALMMX010000111.1 GCA_937868545.1 uncultured Bacteroidota bacterium | reverse complement strand
CAGTATTTGGCGCTTGTAATGATGGATCATCAAATGGATTTTCTGGTGTTTTTTGCTTTTTACATGTAAAAAGCAACATAACTACTATTAAACTAATTGAATATGAAATGTATTTTTTCATTGTTTGTTTACATTAAATCATAAAAAGATTGAGTACCTGGAGCTAAAAAGCCTGCTCCCATTACACTAGCTTTAATTCCTAAAATCTCTGCTACTGTGGGCACAACATTTGTTGTTAATCCAATTTGAGTTAACTCATCTCCTTTTACTAAACCAGCAGGAACATTTCCACCAATTAAAGATGCAAATGCTCTTTGTGAGTTAGCATCAGAATGATCGTATGCATAATAATTATTTACATCTTTTATTGGATTTGCATTTAAATCTCTTCCACATTCCGGAGTTACAATCATTACTGTATTTGAAGCATCCATACCTGGAATTTGAGTAGTAATGTAATCCCATAAGAAACCAACAGAATGATCTGCAGCATGCAATGCTTTAAGGTATTCAGTATAATTACTGTGGCAAGTATCAACAGCATTTAAATTTAATACAGTAAGTGTTGGTTTAAATTGTTTTATGAGTTCACATGTATAACCAACAGTTTTTGCATCTCCATTACTAGTACCTGGAGGCATAACAACTGTGCCACTGGTTGTTTTGGTATACATTGATTTCATAAACTGAGATATTTCATATTTTTCAGCTTCTGTATTTCTTAAATCTGGTAATGGTTTTCCAACATTAGCAAAACTATTATCTAAAAAATATTTCATTTTAAACATTGGAGCTAGCTCATCATCGGGGTGATATACTTTTGCATCTTCGTACCAGTTTTTACCTGGAGTACCAAATGTAACACTTGGAGCAAAGAAGTTAGCGCCATATTTAGAACCGTAATTTGGATGTTCACTATAGTTTAATAAAGGTAAAGATGCACCAATACCGCTTCCAACAAACCAAACCTTAGAGGCTGGTACGCCTAGTTCTCTTCTAACATATTCAAACAAAGTAGGGTAAACAGGTTTTTGTCTTAAACCTTGAGATGACACACTATTACCTTGTAATAAATTTGTCCAACCGCCGTAATGCCCACCAGAATAAGTTCTTACTTCTTTAAATAAAGTTCCTTTAGTTTGAATAGAATTTGAAGGAAGTAAAATTGGTGGAATAGGACTAGTACCTGAACCAGTTCCATAAACTATAGGTGTAAGTAATGGATCTGGGGCGGCACCATTAAAAATGTTTGGCATAATATTACCGCCATTATTTAAATTGTTTAATGTTGGGATATTAGCACCTTGACCTAAATGCAAATAACCTTGTAGAGCTGCTTCTTGATGTCTAACACCACCAGCAAACATAACTAATACAACGTGTTCGGCATAAGCAGAATTTGTTCTTGCAAAAGATCTGCCTTTTGACAAGATATAAGGAGACATTATAGCTCCAGCTGCTGTTAGTCCAATTTTTTTTATGAATTCCCTTCTTTTCATTTTAATTTTTTTAAAAATTAATAGTACATGTATTCATCAGACAAGGCAAAAGCAAAATATACAAGTTCAGGTGTAAGTCTTGGGTCTGTATTAATTGATTCTGATAAGTAAGCTTTTTCTGCTTCGGTAGGTCTTCTAATATAAAATCTAATAAATGTTTCTTCTACAAATTTTGGAATGTCTGCTCTCATTTCAGTATTAGTAGGCATTATTACACCTGGCTTACCCATAAAATTTGAAATTATTAATTGGCGGGCTAAAATTTGATCGCCTTTAGAATCCATTGCTTGAGATATTTGATAAATTTGACTTGTAGAAAGCGCCTTTTGAAATAAATTAGCATACAAAATGGCAGCAAATTGATCATTAGTTTTTAACCGAGTTTTGCCAACATTATTGGGTAATATAGTTTCTTGGTTTACACCATATTCATAAACATCTTTCTTTTTGCATGATGTAAAACTTATACTAGAAATTAGTATAGTTAAAATAAATAGTGATTTAATTAATTTAGAAATTTGCATAAGCATCAGTTTTTAAAATAGTACGTTGTATTTTAATAATGTCTTTTTCTGAATTTAAAATATTCATGGCGTTTATTCGCTCTTCAGTTGTAGGGTATCTAGAGGTAAATAATTTATACATCCATATAACTGCGCCTTCATAAAATTCTCTTGAGTGACAAATAATATCAAAATAATCTCCTTTACTATGACCAGATCTTCCAAATAAAATACCAGTTGTTCCATTTAAAATCATATTTCTAGAAACTAAAAATTCAGAGGTAGTGTAGGGTCTAAAAAAGAAATCATCAAAAGTGTATTTAATTGTATTATCCTCATTGCCCATGTATGAGGTGGTTTTATTAAAAGTTAAATCGTTATTTACTAATCTTATGCAGTATGTTTCAAAATCTATTGAATCTCTCATGAAATCCCAACGGGCATTTGCTGCCCATTTAAGTTCTTTTACTATTCGTTTATTATTATAAAAACTTGCCCAATTGCCATTTAATGAATCGAGTAATGCTGCATAACTAACCAAACCGGCTTCGCTTAAAAAATCGTATTCTGTAAAGCCTTCACATAATCTTACACAAAGCAAATTATATAATTGTTTATGGTATGCAATTCTATAAGATGAGTCACCAAGTCTATGGGTTTCATCTGTTTGAAGTTTTAAAATAATATTTTCTCTAACTGCACTCGAAAGAGAGTTTTCCATTAAATTATCAACATCAGATTTTAATTCATCATCAAATGGCTCTCTACCTATTAAGTCAATATACAATCTATTTACATAGTTTTCTACTTTAACTCTTGGTATTTTATCATAATAAGGCGCATTATTATTATCAATAACTACCTTGTTCTCCTTCCTACAGCTAAAAAAAACTGTAAGTATTAAAAAGAGACTGAAAATGTATTTTTTATAACTCATTACATACTAAGTTAAATTTGTTAAATTCTATTACTAATGTATAAAAATATTTTTAAGTATAGAGTAAATTATTGATTATTAAATAGTAATGTTTTATTCTTCTATCGTCTATTAATAAGGAGTTTCCTCGAAAAAGCACTTTGTGCATTTCGGTCATTAATTCTTATGAAATAAATTCCTTCATTAAGCTCACTTATTGGTAGTTTTATATAGTTGAGGTTATTTGTAAATGTTTCTGTTTTGATTAATTGCCCATGAATAGTGTAAAATTCAACTGACTCAATATTTTCTCCACTTATATCTACAAAATCTTGTGCTGGATTTGGATATAAATTGAAATGATTTTCAGCATAATTTTCTGTTATACCTACAGTTGATGGATTCCAACCAATTTCTCTTAATATCCCCATTTCCCATGCTGCTGGTTTTCTTACAGTATCCCCATTTCCCCAGCAATAGCTCATAATAGTTCCACAAATTGTGGGGTGTATATGCAATAAATCTACACCTAAGGTAAAGGCTCCAGTTCCTCCTGATAATTTTATAGGATTGCCACCATTTGAAGCATTTGCATAAACAGGACCTTTAAAATAATTTGTCCTAAATTTAATACTATCGCCTAAAGTTGAGGTATTGTTGGGCGCTAATCCAACTAAATTATTTTGCGATTGTTTAATTATGTATTTATCATAAATAGATGGGAAGCCATCTTGCCCATGCCATGGAAATGATGTAGTTATAGGAGCAAGAGCAGAGGCGGGCACATTTCCAAAGGATCCTATATTTGTGGAATTTACATATCCAGAGCTATAAAAACCTAATCCATGACCTATTTCATGCATAATTGTAGAAATAAAATCACTTTGTGAGGTTGTAGGCTTGCCTGTTCCGAAATAATAGTTTGTAGCTAAATTAACATAAATATCCATATCATATTCTCCAGGATTTAACTCTAATCCTGCAAGTTGATTTGCCAAAGCAGTTGGGTAAATATGATTTGTTATTGGTGCTCCAACAAAATTTGTTCTTCCATTAGCTAAAGTTATTGCTGAAAAAGGTAAAAGAGAACTATTAACAAAAAATAAATTTACCTTAATTGGAATGTTAATTGATATGTGTTTGGTCCATCGTTGAGCGGCTGCATCTAAGGCAGTAGTTAAACCAATAGGAGCAGTTCCATTAACATTAAAGGAAAATGTACTTACAGTTTGAGAATTTAAATTAATTGTAAGTACGGTTGTGAAAATTAGGAGTAGTTTTTTTATCATGTAGTGATTTTTTTATTACCTAAAAATAATAAAAAAAAATCACTAAATGTGTAAACTATCTTTTTTTGCTAATAATACTTCTTCTGTTTCTTTATGATCTTCATCAGGAACACAGCAGTCTACTGGGCAAACAGCAGCACATTGTGGTTCATCATGAAAACCAGCGCATTCAGTACATTTATCAGTTGCGATGTAATAAACATCCATGCTGTAAGGAACTTGAGGATCGTTTGCATCAACAGATAGTCCTGTGTTTTTACCAGTAAACATACCTTTTACTTTAGTTCCATCGGCAAAACGCCATTCAGCACCACCTTCATATATTGCATTATTCGGACACTCAGGTTCACAAGCTCCACAATTAATACATTCATCTGTAATTTTAATAGCCATTTTAATTATTTTTATGCTTTATTTGAGGGCGCAAATATAAGAGTAATTTTTATGACTTTAAAACAACGAATACAAGCTTTTGTTCAATTAGGAGTTTTTTTAGACGAACATTTATCTAAAACTCCTAAACCAAAACATGAAAAGTTCCACAAAGACTTAGAGCTTTTGGTTGACATTGCCTACCAATACAACGGTTGGTTTACTCCCGAAAATGTTACTAAGGCTTTAGGAGGCATAGCTTTAATGTTAAAGGAAGATGATTTGATACAGTTTTCGGGACAAATTATTGAACCTGCCAATCCAAAAAGAGTGGCTGTAATAATGGCTGGAAACATACCCGCTGTTGGTTTTCATGATATGATGTGTGTTTTATTGAGCGGAAATAACATTTTAATTAAAGCTTCGAGCGATGACCCAGCTTTAATTACGTTTTTAGTAGGGATGTTAATTTATTTTGAACCAGATTTTGCACCATTTGTTAATTTTTCGGATGGCAAACTAACTAATTTTGATGCAGTAATAGCAACTGGAAGTAATAATACTGCTAAGCATTTTGAGTTTTATTTTGCTAAGTATCCAAACATTATAAGAAAAAATAGGACTTCTATTGCTGTAATTACTGGGAAAGAATCTGCTGAAGAGTTAAAAGAACTAGGGAAAGATGTTTTTTATTATTACGGTTTAGGTTGCAGAAATGTGTCTAAATTATTTGTACCTAAAGATTATAAGTTTGATTTATTGTTTGAAGCAATGTATGATTATAAATATGTACTTGATAATAAAAAGTACAACAATAATTATGAGTATAACAGAGCTATTTATTTGTTGGATTTAGTGCCCTTTTTAGACAATAATTTCTTAATGATTACAGAAAACACAAGTTTACACGCTCCAACTTCTGTTTTGTTTTTTGAATATTATACTAATGAGACCGCACTTGTTGAAAACATAATGCCAATAAAAGATAATTTACAATGTATAGTAAGTAAATTTGAAATTGATAGTTTAAAAACTTTAAGATTTGGTTGCACTCAAGAACCTAGTATTTTTGATTTTGCAGATGATGTAAATACTTTGGAATTTTTAAATCAAATTTAGTTTTGTATATTTATAATAGTGATTAAATTGAAGATAACATATTTTTTACTTTTTGTAATTTTTGGATTAAATAACCTAAAATCGCAAGTGGTTATATTTGACACAAACGATTCGATTTCAAATATTGTAATGCCTAATGTATTTACACCAAATTTTGATAGTATAAATGATGTATACAAGCCTTATTTGGATGAAATTAAGGAATTAAGCTTTTCGGTTTTTAATAGATATGGAAATTTGGTTTTTGAAACAAATAGAATAAATGGTTTCTGGGACGGGAGAACTACAAGTGGTGAGCCATGCAAAGATGGCGTATACTTTTGTGTTTTATCGGCAACTGGCATTGAAGGAAAAAAGTATAAAGAAAAAACCTTTGTTCAATTGTTTACTAACGGTTATTACAATAAATAGCGTTAAGCAAAAGTAATTATTTGATGTTATTTCCATTTTACTCCGCATTTATTAATTATTAAAACTAAATAATATTCTCATAGTAAATAACATATCTTTTAATTATCAAGCTTCCACTCATTTCAAAGGAATTAGTAATGTCTCTCTTACACTTGAGTCTGGTAAAATTTTAGCTATTATTGGAAAAAGTGGAAGTGGAAAAACAACTTTGTTGAAATGCATTTATGGTTTAACAGATTTACAAGGCGGAGAAATTAATATTGATAATAAGCTTGTTTTAGGTCCTGCATATAATTTAATTCCCGGCCATTCAGATATGCGCTTTGTGAGCCAAGATTTTTATGTTTTAGATAATCATACGGTTGAAGAAAACATAAAAGATAAATTGATGGGTTATACTGATGAGTATAAGCAAAAACGAGCAAATCAATTATTACGTTTACTTGATATTACAAACTTAAAAAATCTAAAGGCAATTACTTTATCTTCTGGGCAAAAACAAAGGGTTGCAATTGCACGTTCTTTGGCTGAATTTCCAAAGGTATTGCTATTAGATGAGCCTTTCAGTAATTTAGATTTGCCCTTACGTGATAAAATATTTACATACATCAGAGAGCAAATAAAAAAGGAAAAATCTTCGGTAATATTAGTAACCCATCAACCAGAAGAGGCATTAAGATATGCTGATGAAACTGCAGTGATGGAAAATGGTAAATTAACCCAACATGATGAAACATTTTCGGTTTATTATAAACCAAAAAATAAAAATATCGCTGCTTTAATGGGCAGGTATTTTGTATTAAATCAAGAAGATGTAATCTCTACTAAAGTTAATTTGTCAAAAAAGCAAACTTACATTCGCCCTAATCAATTGCAAATAGTAGATTCTAAAGCAAAAGCATTACTTCAAGTTACTGTAACCAATTTATTTTTTAATGGCTATGGTTTTGAATATTTCGCTGAAACTAAATCAGGGAACATGATTTATTTTTATGCCAAAGATAATTCCATTCAAATAAATGATAACGTATATTTAAATGTTAAGTGGTATTAATCACTTTATTTATAACATAACAAGTCAGCAATTTAAAGATATATTTGTAAACGGCTATATTGTCGATTGTACTTTTAAATTTTTAAAATGCCTAAATTAATGCCTAAAGACAAGTTTTTCGATTTGTCTGATTACGGAAGGCTTCCTGGTTCTATGTTTGCTAAGTTACTTGTAAACACATCAGTTACTCCAATTCAAATTACATTGCTTTTTGGCTTAGTAGGCTTACTTGCAGTTTTTTGTATTATAAAACATTATTTTCTACTTGCCGGAATATTAATTATTTTAAAATCAATTATTGATGCTGCTGATGGAGAGTTAGCAAGGCTAAAAAAAACACCATCTTATTCAGGAAGATATCTTGATAGTATTTTTGACATCATTTTAAATTCATTTATTTTATTAGCAATTTGCTTTATTTCTAGTTCATCAATTTTAATTTGTTTTCTTTCATTTTTAGCTATTCAACTTCAAGGTACTTTGTATAATTATTATTATGTAATTTTAAGAAACAAATCTGTGAGTGGAGATTCTACGAGCAAGGTATTTGAATATAAAACACCAGTTGCATTTGCAATTGAAAAACAAAGTACAGTAAATTTTTTGTTTAAAGTTTATATAGTATGTTACGGTGTTTTTGATGCTGTTATCCATTATTTAGATAAAAAAGCATATAGGGTTGTTACATTTCCAAATTGGTTTATGACACTTTCATCTATTTATGGATTAGGATTTCAGTTATTGATAATCGCAATAATGCTTGCTTTAAATTTACAAGATTACATAGAGCCGTTTTTTATTTTTTATAGCGTATTTATTTTTTTAATAATTTTTATTAGAAAAAGTAGTGTCAAATAAATTTAATATTTAGTGTTAAATATTAAACGCTGTCTATTTGAATATGAAAAACATAACATTTCCATCTTTTATATCATAGTTTTTTTCGTTTAACTATACTTAAAATAATGTTAGTAAACGATAAGGCTATACAATAACTGGTGTAGTTTAATCATCAATAACATATTTGTTTGTATTTCAAAAAATAGTTTTTACTACTTTGTAAAATTCTGGTGTTAACAAATAGATTTATGCTATTAACAATTAACCTATTCACTAATTTCGTTTATTAACAAGTTAACATCTGGTAATCAGTTGTTTACAATTTGATGTTCGTTAAGTGTTGAAAAGACTGTTTAAATGCTTATATTTAATATATAGAAAGTAAAAAGCATCTTTACCTTCCTTATATATTACTATGCCGAACTTAGACAATCAAAATAAAATCCGAAAAAAATTATATGCTCCTACAACTCCTCACGAAATAGGGAAGTTGCAGCCTCAAGCTGTTGAATTAGAAGAAGCCGTTTTAGGAGCAATGTTACTCGAAAAAGATGCATTAAGTACTGTTATTGATGTTATATCTCCTGAAAGTTTTTATAAAGAACAAAATGGAATTATTTTTAAAGCCATTTATAGTTTATTTAATCGTTCTGAACCAGTTGATATTTTAACCGTAACACAAGAATTAAAAAGAACAGGAGAGTTAGAATTAGTAGGAGGTTCATTTTATGTTTCATCGTTAACAAACCGAATAGCTTCTTCTGCAAATATCGAATACCATGCTCGTATTGTAGCTCAAAAATATTTACAACGTGAGTTAATTCGCATTAGCACTGAAACAATAAAATCTGCTTACGAAGACGGTACTGATGTATTTGAATTATTAGATTCTACAACTCAACATATTTTTCAAATACTAGATTCAAATGTTAGAAAACAACATGTTGGAATGACAGCTTTAATTGCAAAGGCTATTGAAGATATTGAAGCTGCTGCCCAAAAAACAGACGGCTTGCTTGGTGTACCATCTGGCTTTACTGCATTAGATAGAATTACTGGAGGTTGGCAAAAATCCGATTTATTGATTTTGGCTGCTCGTCCGGGTATGGGTAAAACAGCGTTTGTAGTTTCTATGGCTAAAAATGCGGCTGTAGAGTATAACAGACCAGTAGCTATTTTCTCATTAGAGATGTCTTCTGTGCAATTAGTTAAGCGTTTAATTTCTTCTGAAACTGAAATTACACAGGATAAAATTTTAAAAGGTAATTTAGATAATCATGAATTTGTTCAGTTAAATGAGCGTATTAAAAAATTATCTGTTGCCCCTTTGTATATTGATGATACACCAGCCTTATCCATATTTGAATTAAGAGCTAAAGCTCGCCGTTTAAAAGAACAACAAAAAATTGAAATGATTATCATTGACTACTTACAGTTAATGAGTGGAGGCCCAGATAGTAAAGGGAATCGTGAGCAAGAAATTTCTCAAATTTCTCGTGGTTTAAAATCACTAGCTAAGGAATTAGAAATACCAATTATTGCTTTATCACAGTTAAGTCGTCAGGTAGAAAACAGACCAGGAGGAAGTAAACGTCCTCAATTAAGTGATTTGCGTGAATCTGGAGCTATTGAGCAAGATGCGGATATGGTAATGTTTATTTATCGTCCAGAATACTATCAAATTGATGTGGATGAAAATGGTCAACCAACCAAAGATAGAGCGCAAATTATTATTGCTAAAAACAGACATGGTGCTATTGAAGATGTTACTTTACGATTTGTGGGTATGTATGCAAAATTTACTGATGTTGATTATCAAGAAGGAATGGGATATACACCAACAACTAGTTCTGCAATCGAGCAAAATACTGATTTCTTGGCTCAACCAAATGTTAATACACGCACAGTAGCTAGTAAAAATTGGGATATTGATGATGATAGTGTAAGCAAAGACATTATCAGAAGAAACGATATTGATGAAGTGTTTTAATTGGTTTTCATAAATGCTAAAATGGTTTATTTCACTTTTATGTATTGCTAACTCATTAGCGGCACAAGTATTTTCATTTGATTCTATTTTAAATAAAAAGCCAATTTTAAAAACTGTAAATGCAGATTATAAAAAATACAAGCTTCAAATTATATATACTCAAATTACTAGAGATAGCAATGGAAAGCCATCATTTAAAAATTATACTTATAAATTAGATTCTACAAATTATTTTTACTGCGCAAGTTTAGTAAAACTGCCTACTTCAATTTTAGCACTCGAAAAATTAAACGAATTAAAAATTGATAGAACAGCTCTGTTTTTTACAGATAGCGTAAATGCTTGTCAACATAAGGTAAGTAAAGATACTACATCAGTAAATGGTTATCCAAGTATAGAACAATATATAAAAAAAATGTTCCTTGTGAGTGATAATGTAGCATACGGGAGAGTGTATGAATTTTTGGGAGTAGATTATTTGCATAACAGATTAGCGCAATTAGGATACAAAAATATGCGAATTGTTCATCGGTTTGATGGTGGATGTAAAGGAGCGGACAACACAACTACTAATCCTGTTTCATTTTATAATTCTGATTTAAAATTAATTTATAAGCAAAAGGAACAGTACGCATCAAAAACGTATTTACATCCATTGGGAATAGTAAAGGTTGGGAAGGCATATATGAATGCTCAAAACAAGCGAATTAATGAGCCTAAAGATTTTACGAGTATGAATTATATTTCGTTGCAAAATATTCATAGCATGTTACAACGATTAGTGTTTAACGAGTTTTATCCTAGTAGCAATGCATATAAAATTACAAATGATGATCAAAAATTTATGTTGAGGTATTTAACTATGTATCCTCGCGAAAGCTCTCATCCAACTTATGAAAGAAAAGCTTACTATGACAGTTACAAAAAATATTTTATGTTTGGAGATAGTAGAAAAACAATTACTGACTCTAACATTAAAATAACAAATATTGTTGGTCAATCATATGGGTTTATGGTTGATTGTGCTTATATTCAAAATGCTAAAGCCCATGTAGAATTTATGTTGAGCGCAGTTATTTACACAAATAATAATGAAATTATTAATGATGGCAAGTATGAATACAATACCATAGCATTACCCTTTTTAGCAGAATTAGGAAGGCAAGTGTACAATTTTGAATTGACGAGAAAAAAATAATGAATAGTATAGATCGATTAAAAAAGGTAAAAGAATTATTGTTTCTTGAAAGAGAAGAAGATTTTTATCAATACAAAGAACAGTTTTTAAGAGCTAGTATTGAGCAACGTAAAAAGAATGGGGCAACATGGTTTCCAATACAAATACTTTCAGATGAGTTGGGGTATGCTGATTATGTGCATGTTGAGATTGAAAGAACAAATAATTTAGATACGCCACATCAATTTAGTGCAGGAAAAAATGTGAGTTTATTTTCAAATAAGAACCAAGATGAGGTACAAGAAATAACAGGAACTATAAAGCATTCGAGTAAAAATAAAATGAAGATGATTCTTCATA
>CALMMX010000110.1 GCA_937868545.1 uncultured Bacteroidota bacterium | reverse complement strand
TTTTATAGCTCCATAAAAACATAACCAATGAATACAGATAATAAAACCAATTCCACTTAATTGAGCTAATTTAGTAACTGAAAGTTTAAGCGAAGCTTTGGTGTAAATTAAATATAAGCCCATCATAAAAATAGTCATGGCAATTCTAAACCACACTAATTGTAGAGCTCCACAACTAATGCCTTTACCTAAAATAGGAGACCAGCCCCAAATAAAAACAATAAAATGAAGAAGTAAATGATGCTTACTTATAGATTTTAACACGCGCAAAAATAATATAATAAATTAACTAAAATGTTAAAGTTCAATTTTACCTAAAACACAAATTAAACGTTAAATAAATGGGTTTAGATACTTATTTTTTGTAAATTCGCTACCTAATTTTTTTTTACAAATTAAGCAACATATAAACCCTATTCTTGAAAAAAATATTACTGATATTTTTAATTCTTATTAATTACCTTTTAAAAAGTCAAGTTTTTGATTTTCAGGTAATAAATCAAGAACAGGGATTACCATCTTCGGTAGTAACATCAATTTTTCAAGATTCTCGAAATATCATTTGGATTGGAACAGATGGTGCAGGCTTAGTTTCATTTGATGGTAATAATTATAAAATTTTTGATGAAAATAAGGGTTTAGCAGGTGGATTTATTAAAGACATTATTGAAGATGATAATAACAAACTAATTATAGCTACCAATTTCAATGGGCTATCGATATTTGATGGAAGGACTTTCATAAAATTAGATAGTGTAAACAATAAGCCAATAAAATCAGCCTCATTCAGCAAATTAATAAAAGGTAAAGATGGAATTTATTGTTTTGGTGATTATGAAATTATTGTTATTCCTAAAAATTATGATGCTAAAATAATTTACACTCATTCGAACTCCTTTGGAACAATAAATTCTTTAAGTTTTGATGTAAACGAAAATTTATTAATCGGATCATCTAAAGGATTATTTAATCTAGCAAATAATGAAATAAAAAGAGTTTTACCATTACAATTAGATGGTCAAATATTAGTTGCAAAAAACAATTTAAATGAAATAATTGTTGCGTCAAGTAAAGGAACTATTTACAAATTAGAAAATGCTAAAACTAATAAAGAACTTATTTTAAATAAAATTATTGATTTACCACAACCGTTTGAACCAAATAAATTATTTATTAGTAAACGTGGTGCAATTTGGCTTTCTGATTCAATGAATCAAGGGTTACTATTAATTAATGGGCTAAATATTTCAAAATTTAATAAAACAAATGGGTTTAATGGAGAAAATGTATTATGTTTTATGCAAGACAATGCACGGAATTTATACATTGGAACTGAAGGATTTGGTTTGTTTAAAACTGGCCCCCAATTATTTGTTAGTTATTCTAATATTCCAATTTTAGATAACCAAATGATTTTTTCTGTTTTTAAGGAACATAAAGATTTATACATTGGAATTAGAAAAGACGGAATTTACAAATTTTCTGAATCTGAAAATGGACAATACCTATTAGAAAAGTCATTTAAAAATGAAATTGGAGCAAATGTAATTTTCAAAAATAATTTTAATGAAATATTAGCTAGCTGCAAAAATGGACTTTTCAAAATTGAAAATGACAAATTAACTACAATTAATACTCCATTTTTACCTATTGATGCTAAAGGTATTGTATCAATTAAACAAGATTCTAAAAACAGGTATTTTATTGGTGGTTATGGTAGTGGTTTAACAATAACCGATAACAATTTAAATGTTATTAAAGCATTTTATCATGAGACTTTAAATAATTGTGATTATGTGTATACAATTGACCAATTTGAAAACAATAAATGGTATATAGGTACAAATAATGGTTTATTTATTTTAACTGAAACAAGTTTAAATAAATTTGAATTATCAAAAAATTTAATTGAAGGCGTAACAAGTATTTCAACTAAAGATAAATTTGGAAACTACTGGTTTGCTGGTTCAGGTTTTATATACACAATTGGTAAAAATGGAATTAAAAAATTTGATAAAAAAAACGGACTAACATCTATATTAATTTACACTTTACTTGCTGATAAAAATGGTAACCTTTGGTCGGGTTCCAATTTAGGGATTGATAAAATTGAAGTAAACGAAAAATCAGAAATTATATCTGTAAAAAATTATAATTCTAAAAATGGATTTAAAGGGCTTGAAACAAATACAAGAGCGCAATTTATTGATGATGAGGGGAATTTATATTTTGGAACTGTAAAAGGTATTTCTAAATGTATAACAAGTTATTCTTTAAAGAAAAGTGATTCTATACCTTCAATTACTTTAAATGATATTAAAATTTCTAATAAAACTATTAATTGGCTTACAGAACAAAGTAAAAATAAATGGATAAATGTTCCAGAAAATGATCACGAATTTAAAACTGAAGAAAATCATCTAACTTTTCAATTCAATTTAATTAATCCACCTTCAAATGACATATATTACTATTCATACAAATTAGAAGGTGCCGATGAAGATTGGTCTAATCCAACACAATTAAAAGAAATTTCATATTCAAATTTAAGATCAGGAAAGTACAACTTTAAAATTAGACTAGTAACCATATCTGGTGATGTATTAAACAGTGAAACTAATTTTAATTTTTCAATAAAAACTCCATTCTACCTAACATGGTGGTTTATTTTATTTATCATCATTTTAATTATTTCTTTATTTTATTCGTTACTTCAAAAAACTAAAACACATAAAAAAGAATTTGTTCAAATTAACTCAAATAAAAAAGTTAATAATACAAATATCAAATTTTATACGCTTTACCTTGGTTTAGTAATAATTATAACAGAATTAATTTTAGAAATTTTTAAAATAAGAGAAGAAAGTCAATTATTTAGAAATTTAGTTTTTGGAGTTATTTGCTTAACTGTATTTTTCTTAAGTGGATTTGTAAATGTCATTTATAATTTTCTTTATCCTATACTAGTAACAATATTTATTTCATTTTTTGCATTTATTGCTTTTCATATTTACACTAAGCCATTAGAGATTGCTAATTTCGGCGAATTTTTCCTAGTATTATTTTTCTCGTTTTCATTATTTAAAAAAACCCAACATTTTTGGAGTTTCATAGCGCTAATTTGCCTTTTTATATTTTCTTTATTTTTTAGTGATGTTACTACACTAAAAAGTATAATTTCCTTAATAACATTAGCAGCTGTAATGCTCTTAATGAACTTAGTTCGTATTATTTCAAATCGTAATAATAAAGAAAAACTTTTATTTGCAAATAACATTATAAACAATGGTAATTCATTAGTGCTAGCTACTAATAAATTTGGTGAAGTCTCTTATTGTAGTGAAAATATTACAAAAATATTAGGTTATTCACCTAATGAAGTTTTGGGGATGAAATTTTGGAATTTAACTCAAGATAAAGATTTTGAATACACTGACTATTCAACAAAATTTATAAAAGATAGAGTTTATGTAAGAAAATTAAAATGTAAAAACGGTGAATATAAATTTATACAGTGGACAGATACAAAGTACTCAGAAGATTTATATGTTGGGATTGGACAAGACGTTACAGAGCAAATAAAAGCACAAGAGCAGTATAAAAACATAGTTGAAAATGCAACTGATATTATTTTTGAAGCAGATAGTAACGGCAAATTTACTTTTGTAAATGAAGTTATTAAAAATAGTTTTGGATTTAAACAAGAAGATTTAATTGGTAAACATTTCACATCAATTGTTAGAACAGATTATAAACTCAAAGTTGCAAGATTTTATTATAAATTAGAAAAAAATAAAAACGATTTTAATATTCTTGAATTCCCTATTTCTAATATAGATAATAAAGAATTTTGGGTATCTCAAAAAGTAAATGTTAAACGCGATGAAAATGGTGAAATATTAAACTATTCTGCAATTGTTAGGGATATTACTCCAATTAAAAATGCTGAACTTGCAAATTTAAAACGTCAAGAAAAGACTAATAAATATAATTTAGTTTTAAATCAACTCACAACAAACCCAAATTCGTATCAATTAACGTATGATGAAATAATTAGAAATATTTTATTTAAATCTGCAGAAGTATTAGAAATAGATAGATTAAGTGTTTGGAAACATTTTGATGAAAAAATAGTATGTGAAAAAGTTTTTTCAAAAAGTTCCAATTCGTTTGATGAAGGCGAAGTATTGCTTGAAGCAGATATCCCAAAATATTTTAAAGCACTAATAAAGGGTGGAACCATTATTGCAAATGACGTTTGTGAAAACCCAATTACAAGTGATTTTTGTAATAATCAAAATAATGATATTAAATCGTTACTTGATGTTCCCATTTTTACAAATGGAGCTATAAGAGGTTTAATTTGCTGTGAAATGACTGAATCTTATAAAGAATGGGATTCTGATGATGTGAATTTTGCAAGATCAATTGCTGATATTATTTCTATTTCAATTGAAACACAAAGAAGAAAAACAGCTGAAGTTGCTATTAAAGAAAGTGAACGCAACTTTAGATTATTGAATGAAACAATTGATGATGTGTTTTGGTTATTTGATATTGAAAAATCAACTATTATATATATTAGTCCCTCCTCTAAAAAAGTATTAGGTGTAGAGCCAAAAGAATTTTACACAACAAATAATTATTGGACCAACTATATTTTAGATATAGACAAACCAATGATACTCGAAGCTCATAATAAACTTATTACAGATTCATATTATGAAGTTGAATACCGAATTAATACGGAAAGTGGTATTAAATGGATTTTTGAAAAATCATTTGCAATTAAAGATGAAAATGGAAAGCTAACAAAAAATTCAGGTATTTGTACTGATATTACAGAAAAAAAGAAAACGGAAATACAGTTAAAACAATTATCAATTGTTGCAGAAAAAACGAGTAATGGTATTTTAATTGCAGACAAAGATGGTAAAGCTTTATGGGCAAATCAAAGCTATTTAGACCTGTTTGAAGTTCCAATAACTAATTTAATTGGAAAAAGACCTAGAGATTTATTTGGGAATAATAACAATGAGTTATTGCAAAAAATGGAAGTGTTAAATGGCAATAATTTTACTGAAGAAATTGAAGCAATCACCTATACAGGAAAAACAATTTGGGTAGAACTAAACAGCACTGTTATTAAAAACGAGGGCGATGAAGTAGTTCAACAAATTGAAGTTTTAACTGATATTACCGAGAAAATTAAAAATAAAAATCAGTTAGAACAATATTCAAAAGATTTAGAATACCAAAGTTCTTTCCAACAAAAGATAATTAATTCATATACACTTAGAGATTTAATAACTGAAACATTATCATTTATACATTCTAAAACACCAGGTTGTGTTCAAATTTCATTATTTAATTATGATTTTAGAAAAAACATTTATACTGGATATACTTATAATAATAACAAATTTAGTAAGGCCTTATTAAATGCTAATGATACACGCAGTTTTAAAACTTTAGTAAAAGGGGAAATATATATTGAACATAACTTACCTTTACTAGAACCTAAAAATAATTTTGATATAGAAGAAATAAATAATGGAATCAACTCATATATAATTCTTCCTATTTTAAAAAATGACGAATTAATTGGAACATTAAATATTGGATTAAACCATGTTTTTAATTTAGCTGAAAGTGAAATTAATATCTTAAAATCATTTACAGATTTGCTTTCAATTACATTGCAGCAATTAGAATTAAAAAATGAACTCTATGAAAAAAATAAAGACAATATTGATAGTTTAACATATGCTCAAAATATCCAAAATACAATATTACCTGAAATTAAATCAATGCAAAGTACATTTAATGATGTTTGTTTATATTTTAAACCAAGAGATATTGTAAGTGGAGATTTTTATTGGGCTAAAGAAATTGGTGATTTAACATTCATCGCCGTTGCAGATTGTACAGGTCATGGTGTACCGGGTGCATTTTTAACTTTAATTGGAAGTCGAATTTTAGAACAAATTGTTACAATTGAAAAAATTACAAATCCATCTGAAATTTTAACCAAACTAGATGAACAAATTTATTTATCATTAAATAGTAAAGCCAACGACATTATTAGAGATGGGATGGAAATAGCTTTATGTGTAATTGATAAACAAAACAAAAAATTAAACTATGCTGGAGCTGGCTTAGGTATTTTATACTTTAAAAATGGCGAAGAATTTTATATAAAAGGCCAACGAAAATCTATTGGTGATTACAGGCATGATGATTTCTCATTTGAAACAATTAGTATTGATTATATTGGTGATGAAACATTCTATATGGCTACTGATGGATATCAAGATCAGTTAGGTGGAGCAAATTACAAACGATTCTCTAAAAAAAGAACCATTGAACTTTTAAAAGAAATAATTAGCCTACCAAGCAATGAGAAAGAAACACTATTAGATAAAGAAATAAAAGAATATATAGGAAAAAACAATCAAACAGACGATATAACAGTACTCGGATTTAAACTTAATTAAAAAAAACATGGAAAATTTAATTATTCAACAAACAGAAGAAACGCCAGAAGTTAATTTTAACTCAAATGGCCAAATGCTAATTAAAGGTGTATCAATACCTGAAAACATAACTAATTTTTATACTCCATTAATCAATTGGATTAATCAATTAGATAATCATACACCTTCATCAATACATTTTGTATTTGAAATTGAATATATAAATACTTCTACAACAAGAGTATTTATTGATATTATAAAAAAAATAACAGCATTAAAAGAAAAATGCACTAACACTGTTATTACCTGGAAATACATTGAAGATGATGAAGATAATTTTGATTTAGGTAAAGATTTAGAATACAGTGCAAAAGCTAGTATGGTTTTTGAGCAAATTTAATTTTCAAATTGTACACACTAAAATATAGTCCTTGTAATTAATTTAAATTGAAAAAACAATTTACATATCTAATTCTATTGTTTACATTTTTATGTAAAGCACAAGTTAATGATTCAACTAATCAAAACATATTACAACCATCTATTAATGAAATTCTTCAATTAAAACCAGAAGTTTCTTCTGAAACAAAAGTTACTATTGCAAATTTAGTGGAAACTAACGTTTATGAAGCTCCTAACATTATCACTATTATAAATGAAGATGAAATAAAAGAACTTGGATACAGAGATTTATTAGATGTATTAAATAACATACCTGGAATTAATATTGCAAATGATGTACAAAACGGCACATCAATAGGCGTTAGAGGAATGTGGGCAGAAGAAGGTAAAATATTATTTATGATTAATGGCTTAATAATAAATGATATGGCTTATGGGTCTATTATTCTCGGTCATAGATTTCCATTATCTAATATAAAAAGAATTGAAATAATTAGAGGTGCTGGTTCAAGTATTTATGGTGGATTAGCAGCACTAGGTGTTATAAATATTGTAACAAAAACTGGTCAAGAAATAAATGGTCACACTTTAAATAATGCATTTGGTATATCAAACAAAACTGCAAGTCGTGGTGTTTTAAATTACAATTATGGGGGCGCGTTAATAAAAGGCATAGAATTAACTGTTGTTGGTCATATAAATGCTGGAAACAGAAGTAATGAAGTACATACCCTACCCGATTCATCAGTTGTAAATTTCAAAGATTCTTCATTAATAAATAATATACATATTCTCTTTACACTTAAAGCAAAGAATTTTTCATACAAACAACTTTATGAAGACTATAACTTTCAAGCAACTTTTGAACCTATAGCTTCTTTAATGAGAACATCTATCTCAAATTTAAAATACGATTTCAAATTTAAAAAAGTTAATATTTCTCCATTTTACGATTATAAATGGCAAATTCCTTGGAATACTCAATATGGAGATCCTGTAATTTACGATAAACAAAATTTAGTTACTAAGAGACAAACAATTGGCTTTAATGGTTCATATAATCCATTTAAATTATTAAACTTCACATATGGTGCACAATTTTATAATGATTTTTATAAACATTATAGAAAAACACTTGCACTTTCAAACGGGAATTACACTCAAAATTATAATGGATATATATCCTATTTAGAAGGTTTAATTACAACTAAAATTATAAATATTAATATTGGTGGTCGTTTTGATAAGTATGCCTATTTTAATCCTAATATCTTACCAAGGTTTTGTATTTCAAAATCCTTTAAAAACTGGCATTACAAAGCATTATATGGTAAATCATTTAAAATTCCACCATTACAAAACATCAATTTAGATATTACCGGAACATTAATTCCAGAAACTGTAACTGACATACAAGCAGAAATTGGTTACCATAACAAAAGACTAGATTTAACTGCCACAGTTTTTGAAACTGATATTAAAAACATAATTGTTTTTGGATACGATCAATCTCAAAATGAAAGCTATGTGAATTCAGGAAATGCTACAACACAAGGTTTAGAATTAGATTTAAAACTACGTTTAAATAAATTTAGCTTAAAAGGAAATTACTCTAACTACAACTTAATTTCATGTTCTGTTCCAGAAATTATGTCTGACACACTTAATCTAAAAATGGGGACACTATCATTTCCTAAAAATAAAATAGTTACAACATTATCATACAAAATAAACGCAAAAAATAATATTTGTTTAAATTATGTTTATCAAACAAAAAAATATGCATTTGAGCAAATAAATAAAATAAGTGAAGAGTATCAACTTATTAAGTATCCTGATTCACATCAAATTAATTTAACCTATCAGCGAAATGGATTATTTAATAATTTCTTAGACATAAATGTAGGTTTATATAATGTTTTAAATACTACAATTCATTACAGCTATTCATTTAATCAAGGTTATGCACCAGTTATAGGAATGGGCCGTGAACTTTTTATAACATTTAATATACATCTTTAATTACATTTTGAAACACTTCATTTATATACTTATTTTCTTATTCCCAATACTAGCCAAGGCTCAGTATTTTGATGCTGAAAATACATTAATGAATGCCATAAATTTTAAAAATGTTAAAGCTAATAGTATTTACAATACATATAAAAATAAACCTACAGAATTAGAAATCTTACTTAATAAGTTAAATACTATAAATTCTGATAGTATAAAAACTGATTATGATTTAGCAAATATTGCAATCTTAAAATCATTAAGAAATCTTGAATTAAAATACATAAAAAATGCAGTAATTAATGCCACAATTGCAAAAAAACATGCCTTACTAACCAATAACGATGTTGTAATAGGGAATTCTAATTTTTTGATGGCCTTAATAAATAGACAATTAAAAGCATATTCTAAATCAACAGAAAGCTTAAATCAATGCAACTATATTAATCCAGTAATAAATTACCAAGTAGAATACTTAAAGGCACAAAACTATTACGATGAGCAGAACTATGAAATTTCGAATAAAATTTTAATTAACTTAATTCCTGAATCAAAAAACATTTCACATTTTGATTACCTAAAATGTTTATCATTTTTAGTTACAAATGCTACTCAAAATAATGATGATGCACTTGGACTAATTTATGCTTTAAAATACGACTCTGTTTTAACCAATACAAATCAGGCTAGTTTAATGCAAAATTTAATGAATAAAAACATTAAATATAATTTAAGTAAAGATGAATCATTTAGTTCCTATTTTGTACTTCAGAAAATAATTAATTCAAATAATATAGGTTTTCTATATAGAAAATTAGGTGATTATAAAAATTCTGAGCTTTACCTTTTACAATCTATTGCTAATTTAAAAAAATATAAAAATGAAGAATTATTTCCTGAAATTACAACTAACATAGGCTTAACTTACACACATCTCAAGAGGTTTAAAGAAGCGGATGACTATTACCAAAAAGCACTTAAAAAACACATTGATAATAATAATATTTTAAAACAAACCGAATTAAATAATATTATAGCTAAAAATAATTTTTTAGCAGGTAATTCATTAATAGCCATTAAAAATTGTGAAACAGCAATTAATTTATCTACCTCAAACAATGATTATCTAAATTTATCAAATTCCTATTTTATTTTATCAGAAATATATGCTGTAAATTCTGATTATCAGCAATCTCAAGCCAATTTTAAATTATTTACTGAGGCAAAAAACAAATACAATCAATACATTTCAGAACAAGCTAAATTAAATAATAATAACATTTTTAAAGCTAATTTATTACAATTAGATGTTGAAGATGAAATTTCGAGCAGAGAAAAAAAAGAACTTGAGATTATTAAAATAAAACTTGAATAAAAACAAAAAGAACAAGAACTCCTTTTAATAAAAAAAGAAAACGACATTAAAGAAAAAACAATTAAAACCCAAGCTCTTGAAAAAGAACAAGCCTTAAAATCTTTGGAACTTATTAGAGGACAATTAGAAAAAGAAAAACTAGTAAAAGAATTTGATAGAATAAATAAAGAACGTGCTTTTAGAGGCTTAGAAAACGAAAAAATAAAAACTCAAAACAAACTATTAAATAGTGAAAGAAGTAGTTTATTAAAAGAAAGACAATTAAAAGATGCTCAAGCAAAAATTGATAAACGAACTCAACAATTTTTAATTTATGGTTTAATTGGTTTAGGTATATTTCTATCATTAATTAGTTTTGGGTTTTATACAAATTACAAGCAAAGAAAAGTAATTGAAAACACTAACTCACAATTAAAAGTTATTAGTAATAACCTACAACTTACAAATTCAAAACTTGAAGAAAGTTTTAGTGAAATTAATGAACAAAAAAAGGTTATTGAAGATAAAAATAACTTAGTAATGGATAGTATTAACTATTCATCTAAAATTCAAAAGTCTTTATTGTTAAATGAAAATCAATTAAAAGAATATTTTAATGAAACCTTTGTAATTGACATGCCCCGCGATATTGTTGGTGGCGATTTTTATTTAATAAAGAATAAAGGTAACAAAACTTATGTAGCAATAGTTGATTGCACAGGGCATGGAGTACCAGGCTCCCTCATTTCTATTATTGGTTATCAAGAAATAAATCACATCATAAACAGTTATTATTATTCACCTGCACAAATTCTTACCCAACTTAATACTAATATTAACAACTTAGTAAACAGAAACTCAAGTTTAGGCTCTGATGGAATGGATGTAATGATGTTGGAAATTGATAATTCAACAAAAACATTAACTTTTTCAGGAGCAAGAAGCTATTTATTAATTCATAATAACAATGAATTTAAAGAATACAAAGGCAACAGAATATCAATTGGAGAAGATTTTGAGAATACAGAAATTTTCACAAACACAACAATTCCTATTTCTGAATCTGATACTATTTATTTATATACTGATGGTTACCAAGATCAAAGTGGAGGTGGAAATGGAAAAAGAATTGGAAGTAAAGTATTAAAGCAAACTATTGAAAAAAATATTAATAACCCATTACATATTCAAAAAAATGAATTATTATCTGTATTTAACACACATAAAGGAACTAATAAACAAACAGATGATGTTACAATTTTGGCTTTTAAACCAAGATTCAAATTAGAAAATAAACCATCAAATATCAATTCTCAAATTAGCGAATTATTTCATAAAATTAATTTCAATAAAAATAATACTGAAAACTTGATTGTGTTGTGTGGCATCATAAATCAAGAAATAATTATTTCAACTGTAAGATTAATTGAAACTAAATTGTTACAAGCTTCCTATCACAAAAATTATATAACTAAAGTGAAAATTGTAAGTACCGAAATTTTACAAAACATTAGTAAGCACCAACAAGTAGAAAATCATAATACTACTTACTTTATTATTGACGATCAAGAAACACAACTTTGTTTTTATTCGGGCAATATTGTAAATGCAAAAAGTAAAGAATTTTTGATACAAAAACTTACTAAATATAAAGAACTAGATGCCACTAACTTAAAAGCCCTTTATGTTGATACATTAGAAAAAACAATCATCACAAAAGAAGGAAATGCTGGATTAGGCTTAATTACATTAGCTTCAAAATCAAATGGCAATTTTAATTTTGATCTTAAAAAAGTAAATGACAATTTATATAATTTCAATTTAGAAGTGTACTTAAAAAAATGAAAATAGCACAAATAAAACTAATTAATAATAACTGGGAGAAGTTTAATAATGATATTAAACCTCAACTATGTTTATTATTTGGAAATAGATTTACGATAGAAAAAAATTTGCATGCCATTTCTGAATTAAAAACTAAATTTCCAGATTCAAACATTGTTACTACTAGTACAGCTGGTAGTATTATTGACGAACATTTAATTGATGATAGTATTATTGCTACTTGTATTGAGTTTGAAAAAACAAATATTATAGCTCAAAGTTTTAGTTTTGATGATTTTAGTGGTGAGCAATTAGGCAAAAATATTGCAAAAGCATTTAAGTCCGAAAATTTAAAATATTTACTAGTACTTAGTAATATGGGAGTTAATGCTGGTAATATATTAAATGGTATAAACGAAATATTTGAAGGCAAAGTTTTGGTATCTGGAGGTGTAGCTGGAGATGATAATAGATTTGAAAAAACATTAGTAGGATTAAATAATAACATTACAAATAATCAAATTGTTGCCGTTGGTTTTTACGGTAACGACATTAAAATTTCTCATGGTTCTAAAGGCGGTTGGGATACATTTGGTCCAATAAGAAAAATTACAAAATGTTTAGGAAACCAACTTTTTGAAGTGGATCATAAACCTGTTTTAAATTTATATAAAGAATATTTAGGTGATAAAGCAAAAGACTTACCTGCTTCTGGTTTATTATACCCCTTTACTATTATTGATAAAAATTCTAATGAACCAATAGTGAGAGGTATACAAAACATTGATGAAAAAACTAATTCTATACTTTTATATGGAGATGTAATAGAAGGGCAAAATATCCAATTAATGCGTGCTAACTTTAACAACCTTATTAATGGTGCTGGTCATTCAGCTAAAGAAACGTTTTTAAATAATAAAAATGAACCTGAATTAGCCTTACTAATAAGTTGTGTTGCAAGAAGATTAGTGCTTAAACAATTAACAGAAGAAGAGCTTATCGAAACTAAAAAAGTTTTAGGAAATACTGTTAAAATATGCGGTTTCTACTCTTACTCAGAATTGTCTCCAGTTGTAGGAAACAATGCCTGCCAACTGCATAACCAAACAATGACAATAACTACCTTTTCCGAAAATTAAGTATGAAGATTCCTGAAAATCCAAATAGACTGCTTTCTCGTCAATTAAAAAAAACATTTCCTGATGGTGAGCTCACCAATGAGGGTATGAATAAATTCATTGAACTAGTTAATGAGGTATATTACTCACATGATGAAGATAGGTTAATTTATCAAAGGGCCGAGCAAATTAGCAATCGTGAATTAGAAAAAACGAATGAAGAACTACAAATAAAAAATGATTTTTTAGATACGTTTAATCATGGCATGGCTCATGATGTAAAAAACCATACATCAAATATTATTGGCTTAGTAAATATGCTTAAAAAGTATTCAGAAAAGCAAAATATTGATATGATAAAGCAAATAAATCAACAATTAGAAATGTCAGCAAATCAGCTTACTTCTATTGTTCAAGGCTTTTTATATTTATCTCGAAGCGAATCTAAAATAGATAACCAATTTACTATCATTAAAAAAGATGAATTAATAGAATTTATTAATCTCGAAATTCAGTTTTTAACTAAAGGAAAAAATGTTACTATAAACTATAATTTCAACCTCAACGATTTATTCTTTTCAAGGCACATTTTAAAAATTATTTTTGTCAATCTCATTTCAAATTCCATTAAATATTCAAAACCTAATAAAGAATGCATCATAAATGTTAGCTTAACTCATGATTTTAACAATTTAGAATTGAAAGTAGAAGATAATGGCATTGGAATTGATATGAAACATGCACAAAAAAAATTATATAATTTATTTAATCAACCAGAAAGTTCAGAAAATAAAGGATTTGGAGTTGGATTATTTTTAATTAAAAAAATTACAGATAGAAACAACGGAACAATAAATTTTAACAGCGAATTAAATGTAGGAACCCAAGTTGCCATTAAATTTCCGCTAGAAATAAATAAATAGAAGTATGAAATACAATACAATTATATTAGTTGATGATAATCCAACAACTATTTTTTATCATAAAGATGTTGTGAGTGAATTTGAACCAAATGCTGACATTGTTTCTTTTGATAATCCATACAAATTTATTGATGAATTTAAACAAACCTTTAGCAAAAGTACAGAACCTATATTACTATTATTAGATATTAATATGCCCGAAATAAGAGGTTTTGAACTAATAGAATTACTTGAAGAAAATGAAGAAGACATGTCTAAATTAGATATATTAATTGTTACATCATCAAAATTAAATTCTGATTTAGAAAAAGCTTCTAGGTACCCAAATATTATTGGATTTATAGAAAAGCCTATTGATATTGATAAATTAAACAAAGCATTATCTGGTTTAAATTAAAAACAAGTTGGAACTTTTTACTCTGTATAATGAAAAACCAACAATTACCAAGTCTTTTGATTTTGGCATAATTCATTATTTCCCTGCAAACAATATTTTCAGATTTGAATTTACAATTAATACCGAATTAAATAATGAGGATGCATTTACTGTATTTAATTTCTGTAATAGTAATTCTATTTTGCCCAAGTATAAATTAATTACCATTATGAAAACCAAATTAACTCCTACTAAAGATATTTATGATTTTTATAATGCAGAATTTCGAAATAATCATATTCTTAAAGAAACTTTTGTATTAGTATCTGCCACGCTAAAAGTTGCTGGTAACTTCTATTTACGGGTTAAAAAGCCCAAAATTCCAACTAAAATTTTCAATAACGAACCCGCAGCTTTCAACTGGATAAATTCTGAATTTTTGTAATTTTTAAATTATTTATTGTACTTTTAAAGCGGATACCATTTTTTTATATGACTCAAAAACAAAATATTTCTGAACTAATAAATACCATTACAACTCACGAAGAAGTTGGTAAACATTTGTTAGTATTATATGGCCAAATAAATCAAGATGTTATTATTTCTGCAGTTAAATTAACCGAAAGAAAATTAATTCTTGAAAAAGTTCCTCATAACGTTATTACTAAAACCAAAATGGTTTGTACAGAAATTTTACAAAACATTTTAAAACATCAAACCAAACACGAATCATTGCAACCTAATTTTGTTGTAAGATTAACAGATTCTGGTTTAAGCATTACTTCATGCAATATTATTTCTGAAGAAAGTAAAAATTTTATTTCAGAAAAATTAGAGAAATACTCTAAAATAGAAAAAGAAGATTTTAGAGAATATTACATCGAAGCCTTTAGAAGTTCTACAATTTCTAATACTGGCAATGCTGGATTAGGTTTATTAGATATAGTTTACAGATCTAAGCAAAATGTTAAATATAAAATGGAAAATTTATCAAATAATCTATTTTCATTTAACTTAAATGTTACTATACCTCAACCATTATTATTAGCTAACTAAACTATGAAAAGTATACATATAGATCCAACTCATAGTTCTCCAGAAGTAACTTTTGATTTTTCGGAGAAAAAGCTAACAATTAAAGGTATTTGTACTCCCGAAAATCCTAAATTATTTTTTGAACCTATTATTGAAGCATTTGAAGAATATCAAAAACAATATAAAGAACTTACCATTGATATTTTCTTAGATTATTTTAATACTGGTTCTTCTAAGTGCTTATTAAACTTATTTATGAAAGCCTCTACTAATCCTGAAATTAAAATTAACACTATTGTTAATTGGATTGTAGATTCTGAAGATTCTGAATTAAAAGAATCAGGAATTATTTTTGAAGAAATTACAGGGCTAAAATTTAATTATCCTTGTCAAAATTAAATCTTATTAAAACTTCTTAAAAACGAAAAAGTCTCGGCCACTACCCCGAGACTTTTTCTCAACCAATTAATATAAAACTATATTAAAACTTACTGCCAATTGTTAAAGCAATTGTTGTGCCAAGATTTTTATTTTTATTTTTATCAACGTAATTAGGGTTATACATATAATAACCTTCGGTGCTAATACGCTTTGTAAATGATAAATCTATATAGGTTTTTCCTTTTCTAGCTCCAATACCTCCAGTAAAGAAAGAACTTACACCATCTCCTTTAAATGTATCTCCAAACGGGCTGCCATACATAGCATAACCCATTCTCAAAAAAATTGGTTTTACATTTACCTCTGCTCCTACTCTCAAATTTGATGATTGTGAATATTTTTTTCTAATAGTTTCATTTACACCACTAAATACAGAGGCAGTTGAACTTTGTAAGGAAGCTTGATTATAACTAATAATATCATAATCAATATTTAATGCAGCTAATTTTTGATATATGAATGCAACACTTCCTGTAAATTTCATTGGTGTTGTAATTTTATAATTAAATTTCCCACCCGGATTTGGAGGATTTTGAGCGGTAAAAGAACCACCTTCATCATAAGTAGCACTCATATAATAAACATAAGTATCTGTTAAATTATAAATAGTTGGAGAATTAAAACTAGCTCCTATTCTAATAAAATCTGCTGCTCTATAAATTGCCCCTAACTTTAAGCTATAACCACTGCCTGATGTTTTAAAAGTTTCGGTATAACTTAAATCTTTAAAACCTCCCACTTTATCAGCAGGATAATACCAAACTGGATACGTATAATTTGTTCTTTTTATAGAATCATTAACATCTTGTTCGGTATAATTTGAAGAATAGTTAAAATTTATACTAGAAATACCTAAGCTAGCTCCTAAATACAATTTATCTATATAACCATAAGCATAATTAAAACACCATTCATTATTTCTACCAGTTGTTTCAATTATTTTGGATTGCAACACATTATATTTAGTATTAACTAAACTATAATATTTAGAGTTAATGGTATCAATTAAATACACCTCATAGGCTAAACCAGCAAAACTTGCATCTAAATTTTTAATACTACTGTTACCTGTGGTAGCTAAAATATCTTGAGTAATACTTTTGTTTTTACTCATACCCGATATATTTGTAGTTGAGTTATAATTTGCAATTTGATTACAACTTAAACCTAAAGCATGATGGTTTTCTTTATTATTAGCGGCATCCCAAGCACCAACTAAGGTTAATCCATCAAAGGGTACACTTGCCTTAAACCCTTGGTCGCCTGTACCATTATGTGTTGCATCTACCCTATTAAATTTTAAACCAAAAGAAATATTCATTTCTCCTTTCCTATACAAGCCAATACCTGCAGGGTTTATAGACATACAAGTACCATCAGCACCTAAAGCCCCAAATGAGCCAGCCATTGCTTTACTTCTTGAGCTTCCACCAAAATAATTTTGAGAATACCTCATGGCATCTATATCATTTTGAGATATAACTGTTGAGCCCAACAAACATAAGGCTGGTAACAATATAATACGTTTCATAAATTAATATAAGCTTTATTAATACTTACTATCTAGGTCTAGATGCACCACCTGAACTATTATTTGATGGCCTAGAACTTCCTCCTCCTCCATTATTACTTGGTGGAGATTGATGTGTTTCATGCTGCCTTACAGGTTGCTCATAGGTAGGAGTTGTATTAGTGTTTCTGGTAGGAGTTTGTTTTACTGGCTCTTGTTGTGGATATGAGGTAGTAGAACTATTTCTTACAGGCTGCTCCGCTGGCTTAGTTGTTGTGTTACGAACTGGAGTAGTATTTTCATATGTTCTTATAGGCGTGTTACTTTTAACATCACCCGATTGTTGATAAGACGAATTTACATTCCTTACAGGATTAGACCCTCCATTAAAAGAACTCGTATTTCTTACTGGCACTTCTGCAAATTTAACTGCTTTATCTTGCTCTGAAACAACTGAAGAAGCATATCTATTATAATAAGAATCATCAGTATTTTTCATACCTGGATTTGAAGACATTCTTCCGTTTGAACCACTATGAGAGCTTCTTGGGCCATATGTATAACCACTATTATGGTCGTAACCATTATAATATCCCCAACCATTATAATTATTGTATCCATTACTATAAGGATTGTAATAACCATAAGATGAAGAACAGCCACAGCTGTATGGATTATACCAATACGGATTATAATGTGGCATGCCATAACCGTATCCATAAGAACTTCCGTATGGTGAACCATAATAACCAAAATTGTTATTATAATTATTCATATAAGGATTGTAGCCATTATATCCATAACTACTTCCCCAACCATTATTATAGTAAAAGTTAGCCGAAGGATTGTAACTGTAATTATTATAACTATTACCCCACCAACTGTAACCGTTATAAACGCTTACACCATAGTTGTATGGATTTTGATTATAGAAATATGAGTTAGTGTAATAATTATCGTAATAGCTTAAACCATTAATGTTATTATTAAATCGCTTTACACGGGTAGCATATTCGTAATCATAATAATCATCGTATTTAAATTCTCTATCTTTATAATAAGGGTTAGCATCATCTTTTGCTTTTTGAGCCAATTTTACTTCGTTTATAGAGTCGTTATACCTTTTAACGATGGCATCATTTTTTTGCTTTTGAATGGCGGCTAAGCGCGCCTCCTCTATTTTTTCTACAGCTGGATTAGAATACACATCATCATTATACGTACTAACCTTTTTTAAGGCACATGATGATAAAAAAGAAATTGCTACAATTGAAATTAATACAAAGTGTTTCATTTTTTTTAGTTTTAAATATTAGAGATTACTTCTAATAAAAGTTTAACTTTGCGGGGTTTTGTACCATAAAGTTACAAAATAAATACCACAAATAATTGAAAAGTTTTATTTTAACATTTGTTAATAATTATGAGTAAAGATTTAACATCACGCGCAACCGACTACAGTAAATGGTATAACGATATTGTTGTAAAAGCAGATTTAGCAGACCACTCTGCCGTAAGAGGCTGTATGGTTATAAAACCATATGGTTATGGAATTTGGGAAAACATGCAAAAATCATTAGACAAAATGTTTAAAGATACAGGGCATGTAAACGCTTATTTTCCATTGTTTATACCAAAAAGCTTATTTGAAGCTGAAGAAAAAAATGCAGAAGGATTTGCTAAAGAATGCGCTATTGTAACACACTATAGATTAAAAACTGATCCTAATAACCCAGGGAAACTAATGGTTGACCCTGAAGCAAAACTTGAAGAAGAATTAATTGTTAGACCAACCAGTGAAGCCATTATTTGGAATACCTATAAAGGTTGGATACAATCTTACAGAGATTTGCCTATTTTAGTTAATCAATGGGCTAATGTTGTGCGTTGGGAAATGCGTACACGTTTATTTTTAAGAACTGCTGAGTTTTTATGGCAAGAAGGCCATACAGCGCATGCTACAAAAGAAGAAGCAATTATTGAAAGCGAAAAAATGTTGCATGTTTATGCCGATTTTGTTGAAAATTGGATGGCGGTGCCTGTTGTAAAAGGGTTAAAAACAGCCAACGAACGTTTTGCTGGAGCAGATGAAACGTATTGTATTGAAGCATTAATGCAAGATGGCAAAGCATTACAAGCCGGAACTTCTCACTTTTTAGGTCAAAATTTTGCTAAAGCTTTTGATGTACAGTACGTAACAAAAGATAATAAAAAAGAATACGTTTGGGCTACCTCTTGGGGAGTTTCTACGCGATTAATGGGTGCATTAATTATGAGCCATAGCGATGATAATGGATTGGTATTACCTCCAAAATTAGCGCCAATACAAGTGGTTATAGTACCTATTTATAAAACAGAAGAAGGCTTATCAAAAATTAATGAGGTTGTTTTTAAATTAAAAGCCAATTTACAAGCTAAAGGCATATCGGTAAAATATGATGATAGCGATACACGTAAACCAGGTTGGAAATTTGCTGAACATGAATTAAAAGGAGTGCCAGTGCGTATTGGAATTGGAGAACGTGATATTGAAAACGGCACTATTGAATTAGCTCGTAGAGATACTTTAACTAAAGAAACTGTAGCTATTGATGGCGTTGAAAATGTAATTGAAAATTTATTAAATGATATACAAGCAAACTTATTTAATAAAGCAAAAGAGCGTCAAATAAACAGTACTTATAAAGTTGATTCGTATGAAGAATTTAAGAAAACCTTAGACGAAAAACCAGGCTTTATTTCTGCGCATTGGGATGGAACACCAGAAACTGAAGAAAAAATTAAAGAAGAAACAAAAGCTACTATACGTTGTATTCCTTTAGATAATACTTTAGAAGATGGCGTTTGTATTTATAGTGGAAAACCAAGTAAACAAAGGGTTTTATTTGCAAGAGCTTATTAAAAGATGAAAACCAATGTTGGACATATTGAGGAACATATTGAGCATTTAATATCGCTTTTAGTTGAATATACACCACGCTTAATTGGAGCATTTCTTGTTTTATTTGTAGGCCTATGGCTTATAAAGCATTTTGCTAAATTGGCCGATAAAGCCATGGCTAAAAAGGAATTGGATATATCCTTAAAAACCTTTTTACTAAGCTTATTATCAGTTGGATTAAAAGTAATTTTAATTGTAACGGTAGCTGGTATGATTGGCATTGGAACAACCTCTTTTGTTACCATATTAGGAGCTGCAGGTTTAGCAGTGGGTTTAGCCTTGCAAGGTTCTTTATCTAATTTTGCGGGAGGTGTATTATTGCTAATTTTTAAACCTTATAAAGTGGGCGATACCATTGAAGCACAAGGGCAAATTGGGAAAGTTACAGAAATTGAAATTTTTAATACCATTTTAATAACTAATGATTTAAAGACCATTATATTACCCAACGGAGCAGTATCTAACGGAACAATAGTTAACTATTCGCAACATGGTTTATTACGAGTAAATGTAGAGATTGTAGTTTCGGCTAGTAATGATATTGATAAGGTAAAAGAACTGATTTTACATGATGTAATAAAGCATTCATTAGCAGTAACTGACCCAAAACCAGAAGTAGCAGCCATTAAAATTATTGATAATGCAGTTACACTTTCGGTAAGGGTATATTGTAAATCTGAAAATAATGGGCTATTACATTCCGACTTAGTAGAAATTATTAAGAAAACATTAGAGAAAAACCGTATTGATGCCCCAGTGCAAAAACGTTTAATACAAAATTTGTAGTATAAATTGGATGGTGAACTTTTACTAAAGACCAATTGTATAAATAATAAAAGCTTCACAATACAGCATATAAATAAAAAAAGTGTTTCAGCTTCCTGAAACACTTTTTAATAATTACTTATTTAATGGACTTACACCACATGCACCATGTGTGGGTCGGTGTAATCATTTTTACCTGAACTGGTAATTACAGCTACTCTAAACCAATACTTTGTACCAGTAGTTAATCCAGTAACAGCTGTTTTGCTTTTAACTGTAATTTCTAGTTGAGTCCATGTGCCAATTGGGTCTGTGCTCATTTCCCAAACATAGGCTGCGGTACCATACGAATTTA
>CALMMX010000109.1 GCA_937868545.1 uncultured Bacteroidota bacterium | reverse complement strand
AATTATATCTGGTGGAACTCCTAATTATACTGTATTATGGAGTAATGGCAATAGTGGTATAGAGTTAATAGATGTTCCCGCAGGTACTTATACGGCTGTTATAACAGATTTTAATGGTTGCATTTTAAACAATACCATTACTGTTTCTCAATTATCACCAGCCGATGAGTTATGCGAGGAATTGTTTATTCCTGAATATTTTTCACCAAATGGAAATGGACAAAATGACTATTTTGTAATTAAAGGAATACATGATTATCCGAATAATAAATTATTAATTTTTAATAGATGGGGTAGTTTAGTTTATAAAAAAGATGGCTATTACAATGAATGGAATGGTAAACCAAATGTATCTACTGGAACTGGAAAAGAATTATTGCCAGCTGGAACTTACTATGTAATTCTAGAGTTTGGGGATAATGCTACACCAACTTATAATGGTTTTGTGCAGTTAGAGTATTAGATTTTTAAATAAGCAAATTAAGCATAAAAGATTGATTTGTTTTTGCTTGATAAGCTTTTACGATTTTATGGTTCAAAAAAATAGAAATGAAATTTACTTTATACATATTATTTTTAAGTATAGTTTCATACGCTCAACAAAACGGACAGAGTAGTTTGTATTTTTTTAATCAAAGTTTTTATAATTCAGCCTATATTTCAATTGACGAGGGAGTTTCTTTTGTTGCTACTGGACGAAATCAATGGGTTAATTTCAAAGGTGCTCCTAAAACAACCAATTTAACTGTTTATAGTTCTTTTGCAAAAAGTGCAGCTGGTGGCTTGAGTGTGCAAATAGACCAATTAGGAGCAACCCGTACCTCAAGCTTTTATGGGAATTTTAGTTATAAAATTAAGTTTAGAAAAAAAACGAATTTATATGCTATAAGAGTTATTGGGATGCCTCAAAAAGAGAAACAGTTTAATTATCTTTCTTTTGGATTATCTTTTGGTGTAAACAATTATCAAACATTTTTTAGTAAGTTAAGGGTAAATGATAATACTGAAGCCGATTTTATACAAGGTGCAAATTATTCTCAATTTACCCCAAATGTTGGCGCTGCAGTATTATATTATAATAATAGATTATTTTTAGGAACCTCTGTTCCTACTTTATTAAAAAATAAATTAAGCTCTACTATTTCGCAATTTGCTACAGAAAAAAGACACCTTTATGTTGTTGCAGGTGTATTAAAGGAATTAAATAATGGAGTTATTGTTAGACCATCATGTGTTATTAAAGTAGTTGAAAATGCACCAGTTTTACCTGAATTAGGATTGTCATTTTTATTTGATAATAAATTGTGGATTGGTGCATTAGTAAGAGGAAAAGTGGCCGTTGGCGCCCATTTAATTTATACAACCAAATCTAATTTACGGATTGGTTATGCCTACGATCATATGTTAAATTCAATTCAGCGCTTTAGTGTAGGTTCACATGAAGTGATGATTAGTTATAATGTAAATAAAGCTAAAAAACGAAGTTTGGTGTTTTGCCCTAAATTTTAATGGTAATTTTCTAAAATTGCTCAGAATTCTGATAGTAGATGTAATGTGTTAAAATTCAGTAGTTTAAATTTGTAACTACTTTAAAATGAGTAATCCCTAATAAATTACCGTTCATAAAAATAATACTTCTAAAGTACCATTTCTGCTTATCTTTGCCCCATATTATGCTTTAGAAAATAGTATGCATAATTTAGTTTTTATAGCAATTTTAATATTACAGTTTAATGAGAATTTTAATTATAAGCCTTTTAGTTTTTTTATTATTTCCACTTTTTATGAAATCCCAAATGCCAGGCATGGGAGGTATGAAAGGTATGAAGGACCCTAAAATGGGGCGTGTTTATGGCAAGGTATTAGATAATACTACAGGTTTGCCCGTGGAGTTTGCCTCTGTGCAAGTATTGTGGTATAGTAAAGATAGTTTGCTAGGTGGCTCAATGGTAAAAGCTAATGGCGATTTTGCCGTTGATGGTTTGCCTTCTTTTGGTCAAGTGCGTGTTAAAGTTATGTTTATTGGTTATAAAGATTATTTGCAAAAAGTTTATTTATCTCCTCCTGATAAAGTTGACCAAGATTTAGGGGATATTAAATTAATGGTTGATGAAAAGGTTTTAAATACTGTAGAAGTGAGTGCAGAAAAAAGCACAGTAACACTTGGTATTGATAGAAGAACGTATAATGTTGAAAAGGATTTATCTGTTAAAGGTGGAACTGCAGTTGATGTAATGAAAAATGTGCCAGGTGTTACTGTTGATGCTGATGGAAATGCACAGTTAAGAAATCAATCGCCCACTATTTTTGTAGATGGAAGACCAACAAATTTAACGCTGCAACAAATTCCTGCTGATCAAATTGAACGTGTGGAAATTATTACTAATCCTTCTGTAAAGTTTGATGCAAGTTCTACAGGTGGTATTTTAAATATTATTATGAAACGTAATGCTAAACCTGGTTATAATGGAATGGTTATGGCATACGTTGGAACTGGTGATAGATACGGCGGTATGGCTAATTTAAATTTAAAAGGTGGCCCTTGGAATGTTTCTCTAATGTATAGTTTTAACCAAAGTATTAATAATAATAATGGTTATACAAAACGTACTCAGTTAGATACCGTTACAGGCAATGCCTTAGGCTACTTTAATCAAAATAACATAGCTCGAATGATGAATGTATTTAACTTCGGAAAAGTTGGAGTAGATTATAATATCAATAACCGTAACACTATTTCGTTAAGCGAAATGATTGTGGGTGGTGAGTTTAAAACAAGTGATATTCAAAATTATTCGATTTTAGATGGTAATAAATCAGAATTAATGTATGGTGATAGAATTAATAACCAATCAGCAAAGTTTAGTAATTATAATACACAGGTGTTATACAAAAAAACATATCCTAAAATTGGTAAAGAGTTAACGTTTGATTTAAACCACAATTACACAAATGCACATAACCAATATTTATTTACAAACTATATGCCTTACGTTTCTGGTGTGCAAACAGGTGTTAATGTGTATCAAAAAAACTTAGGAGGCACAACAGCAAATCAGTTTGTTTTACAAGCAGATTTTGTAAACCCCATTTCTGATGCAAAGAAAATTGAGTTTGGAATAAAATCATATTATAAAAAATCAGATAGTCAAAATAATACTTCTAATGCCACATCAACTAATGAAACTTTTACTCATGATAGCGCCATGAGTAATCATTATATTATTGATGATATGATTAATGCAGCATATGTAAACTATTCTTCAAAAACTATTTGGGATATTGGTTACCAAGCTGGTTTGCGTTTCGAACAATCTTATTACAAAGGTACTATTGCTGATAAAGGCTTGTCTTTTTCTTATAATTATCCGTCAACAAGCAATGATATTTTAAAATCACTTTTCCCTGCAATATATTTTTCTAAAAAATTAAAAAAGAGTCAAGAAGTACAATTAAACTTTAGTAGAAAAATTCAGCGACCTAACTTTTTTCAGTTAATGCCATTTGTAATGTTTGCCGATAATCAAAATCGTAGGGTTGGAAATCCGCAATTGAAGCCAGAATTCAGAAACATTGCTGAATTAAATTATAATAAATTATTTAGTAAAGGAAGTTATTTAGGTTCAGGATATTTTAGATATGAGGAACAACCCATTACTGAAATTGCTTATTATAGCCCACTACCAGGCGAATCTAATGTGTTAATTAATACGACAATTAATGGAAAGAACAGTATTCGTTATGGTATAGAAAACACCTTGAAATGGACATTCTTTAAAAATTTGGATGTAACCTTAAATGCTAATGCCTTTTATATTTTTATTCGTGGTACAGTGGTGCAAGGCCAACCAGAGGTTACAGCAAAGGGTTATGCTTATAATGCAAAATCTACCATTGCTTATAAGTTTCCAAAAAACATCACCTTACAAGTAAATGGAAATTACGAATCACCTAAAATTTTATTATTAGGCTATTCAAAACCTATTTATTCTATGGATGTTTCATTAAATTACATGATTAAAACAAAATGGATTTTTAATGCAACTCTTAGCGATGCCTTTAATACAAGGATTATGGGAACACATTATGAAACACCTTATTATGTGCAAGATTTATCACGAAGAAGAGAAACCCGTTTTGCTAGGTTTACAATTACCTATTTGTTTGGTAAAATGGATGCTTCTATATTTAAAAGAGGTAAGCAAATGAGAAGTATGGGCGGACAAGAAGGTAACCAAGACGGCCTTGATTTTAACAAATAAACGAGCTCACAACCTAAAGAATTCTTATATTTATACATCAAAAAAATAAAACAAACTATGTTTCAAATTAAAAATTTAGCACTGGTAGCTTTAACTCTTGCAGTAGTTGGTTCAAGTGCACAAACAAAGGCTAAAGGACCAAAAGCGAAAGTAAATAAAACAGCAACTACCAAAGGTAAGGATGGTTCTGCGGTTCCGTCTTTAAACTTTGAATATGCCTTAAATGACCCTTTTAAAGCGCGTATTTACACCTTAAAAAATGGATTAAAAGTATATATGAGTGTGTATAAAAATGCACCTCGTATACAAACATATATTGCAGTAAAAGCGGGTAGTAAAAACGACCCTGCTACAGCAACAGGTTTAGCTCACTATTTAGAGCATATGGTTTTTAAAGGAACGGATAAATTTGGAACGAAAGATTTTGCAAAAGAAAATGCAGAAATTACAAAAATTGAAAATTTATACGAAACCTATCGTTTAACAAAAGATGATACTGAACGAAAAAAAATATACCATCAAATAGATAGTATTTCGGGAGTGGCTGCTAAATATGCAATTGCTAATGAATATGATAAAATGTTGGCAGGTATTGGTGGGCAAGGAACAAATGCTTATACCTCTTTTGATCAAACCGTTTATGTAAATGATATTCCATCAAATCAATTAGAAAATTGGTTAAAGATTGAAGCTGAGCGATACAGAAAACCAGTATTACGTTTATTTCATACGGAGTTAGAGGCTGTGTATGAAGAAAAAAATAGAGGTTTAGATAATGATAATAGTAAAGTATGGGAATCTTTATTTGAAGGTTTATTTGCTAAACATACTTATGGAACTCAAACTACTATTGGTACTATCGACCATTTAAAAAATCCTTCTATGAAAGAAATCATGAAGTATTTTAATGCGAATTACGTTCCTAATAATATGGCAATTTGTTTAAGTGGTGATTTTGATCCTGATGCAACTATTAAATTAATAGAAAAGAATTTTGGTTCAATGCCTTCTAAACCTGTTGCTCCTTACACATTTGAAAAAGAAGCGCCTATTACTCAAAAAGTAATTAAAGAGGTAGTAGGACCAGATGCTGCAAATATTGCAATGGCTTGGCGTTTTAATGGAGTAGGTAGTAAAGATGCAGATATGATTACTTTAATAAACTTATTATTATCTAACGGTAGAGCAGGTTTATTAGATTTAAATTTAAATCAACAGCAAAAAGTTTTAAATTCTGGTGGCTTTGCTTATGTTTTAAAAGACTACAGTACTCATATTTTATTTGCAGAACCTAAAGAAGGACAAACTTTAGAAGAGGCAGAAAAATTAATGTTAGATCAAATTGATTTATTAAAACAAGGTTCTTTTCCTGATTGGTTAATGAATGCCGTTATTACTGATTTAAAATTACAAAAAACAAAAGAGTTAGAAAATAACCAAAGTAGAGCAGGTGCGTTTGTTGATGCCTTTGTAAATGATGTAAAATGGCAAACAGCAGTGGGTACCATTGAACGTATGGCTAAAATTACTAAACAAGAAGTAATGGATTTTGTAAAAGCTAATTACAATGCTAATAATTATGTAGTTGTTTACAAACGTATTGGCGAAGATAAAAATGTACAGAAAGTTGAAAAACCTACTATTACTCCAGTAGAAGTTAATAGAGAAGATCAATCTCCATTTGTAAAAACTATTTTATCAAACACACCAACTGTAATACAACCTAAATTTATTGATTACAATAAAGATGTTGTAAAAACTACTATGGGTGGTAATGTTCCAGTATTATACAGTCAAAATACCGAAAACCAATTATTTGATTTGTATTATGCTTTTGATATGGGTACTAATAATGATAAATTATTACCAATTGCAATTGAGTACATCCCTTATTTGGGTACTTCTAAAATGACTCCAGCTGAGGTTCAACAAGAGTTTTACAAATTAGGATGTTCGTTTAATGTGTTTAATTCAGAAAATCAAACATGGGTAAGCCTTACTGGTTTAAATGAAAACTTTGCAAAAGCAACTCAATTATTTGAAAGTTTATTTGCTGATCCTAAAATTGATGAAGCAACTCTTAAAAATTTAGTGTCTGATATCTTAAAAAAACGCAGTGATGCTAAGCAAGATAAACGTACTATCTTACAAAAAATGATGGTGAATTACGCTAAGTTTGGCGAAAAAAATCCTGCAACAAATATTTTAACTGAAGATGAATTATCATTATTACAAACTAACCAAATTTATAATTTAATAAAATCCTTAATGACATACGAGCATAAGATTTTATATTATGGACCAAAATTAGTTGGTGATGTAAAAGAATCATTAAACGAAAATCATGCAGTGCCAGCAGCAGGTTTAAAACCAGTTCCTGCCGAAGTAAACTTTGCTAACCAAGCATTTAATAATACTGTTTATGTTGTGGATTATGATATGAAACAAGCTGAAATTGTAATGTTAACGGAAGGACAAAAATACGATGCTACAAATGTTCCTTTAATTACAATGTATAACGAGTATTTTGGTGGAGGTATGAGTTCTGTTGTGTTTCAAGATTTAAGAGAATCAAAAGCATTAGCATATTCTTGCTATTCTACTTACAGAGCACCACGCGATCCAAAACAACCTTATTATAATTTCTCATATATTGGTTCGCAAGCCGATAAATTACCAGAAGCATTAGCAGGTATGAGTAATTTATTAAACAATATGCCAAAATCGGATGTAGCATTTGGAGCGGCTAAAGAAGCAGTAATTCAAAATATTAAAACAGAAAGAATTACTAAAGCTGATATTTTGTTTGATTATATCAATGCGCAAAAATTTGGTTTAGCAACAGATGTTAGAAAAGATGTATATGATAAAGTTTCTACAATGTCATTTGATAACGTAAAAGCATTTCAAGATGCACAAGTAAAAAATAAACCAATGTCTATTTTGGTATTAGGCAAAAAAGATTTGTTGGATATTAAAACTCTTGAAAAATATGGTACTGTAAAATACCTTACTTTAAAAGATGTATTTGGATATTAATCTTTAAAATTGAATACTTCTCAAATATTAAAAGGCAAAGCAGTTATACTGCTTTGCCTTTTTGTTTTTTTAATAAATTTAGTATTCAGTGTATTTTTCCGTCTTAATGAGAATTCTGTAAAATACAAAACAATATTAGAAGGCAATGATGCAAAAGGATATTATGAGTATTTGCCATGGTTATTAAATAATAAGGATATAAATTATGCCAATGATTATTCTTATGAAGTAGGGGAGAAGCGCATGCTGAAATACCCTTATGGAGTAGCATTACTGCAAGCACCATTTTATGCAATGGCAAAAGTATTTAGTACAGATGCAAATGCAGCCAATAATTTAAATTACACCTATTCATTTTTTATAAGTTTAGGCGCAAGTATTTTTATTGCCTTAGCATGTATGTTTATAGTAAAGATGCTCAATACATTAGAAGTTACTAATAGAACAAAATGTTTGGCCATTGTTGTAATATACTTTGGCACAAATTTATTTCATTACTGCATCATGGAGCCTATGATGTCGCATGTGTATACATTTTTTGCTGTAGCCATGTTTTTGTATGCATTTGTAAATTTTAAAAACCATAAAACAACCAAGTACTTAAGCTTATTTTATTTAAGTGTATTTTTAATAGTAGCTATTCGTCCGTTTAATGTGTTGATAATACTGCCATTTATTGGGTATTTATTTTACAGTAATAGAAATTTTAGTTTTTTAATAAAGGTGTTTTTTGTAATTGGACTTTCCATTTTTATACAATTGCTATTATGGCGTTTGCAGGCCGGAGCATGGGTGCTTTCTACTTATAATGGAGAAGGTTTTAATTGGACAAACCCACAATTACTAAATGTATTAGTTAGTTTTAGAAAGGGACTATTTATTTATTCCCCAGTTTTAGTGTTAAGTATTTTAGGTTTAGTCATTGCCATTAAAAAGCAAAAGAAATACAGTGTATTACTAGTTAGTACCTTATTGGTTTTTACTTTTATAATTTCATGCTGGTGGCATTGGCCATTTGGTGATAGTTTTGGGCACAGGGCTTTTATTGATGTTTATCCATTATTAATTATAGGCATTGTGTATTTAATTGAAAACACCAAAACTGTTTTGTATAAAGGAATAGTGTATGGCTTTATTACCTTGTGTATTTTGCTAAATGTAATACAAACATGGCAATATAATCATGGAATTATTTTGGCAGAGTACATGACTTTTGAAAAATACAAATATGAATTTTTGTACGTTGATGAACATTCGAAAAATAATTTGGGTGGTATAAATGACATACAACCTTTTGGTAAAGATTTTAAAACTGTAAAAGATACCATGCCTTTGGTGAATTTTGATTTTAATGATTACTCAAAACCCTATGCTTTTAAAAATGCTTATGCAAGTAAAAATATTTTTTTAGAGGTTTCGTTTACCAAGCATGAAATAAAACCGAACCAATCTAACTTATCAAAAATGTTTATTTCAATGCAGGATAAAAGTAGAAAAGTGATTTATGAAACAGCCTTTTTAATTAACGAAACCCCTAATGATTGCAGTGAGATTAACACGAAACGCTATAATTATCAAATTAAACTACCAACTATTACAAATTGCGATTCCTTAAAACTATTTTTTACAAACCCACAGCGCAAGAAGTTTTTATTAGATGATATTGTTTTAAATTATAAATTGTATTAGTTTGATTTATATGATGATTAAGATAGAAAAATAGTAAATTTGGGTATATGATTGAGGTGAAGTAGGGTTTGGGAATTAAATATAATGAGTCAATAAACATAATTAGTTTAGTGTTAAATTATAGTTGTTATAGTCCTAAATATGTTATGCTGACTTTTTAAGACAATTCTTGTAAACTTGTAAAAAAAATATAAGAAACATTTAGCGAGTGAAACCAATATTATATACAATTGCTAAAGATACAAATGCTAATTTTGTAAAAGCTGCTTTGGCTAACAAAAGCGAAGATTATTTTTGTCTTGTATGTAATAATCATATAAATCAAACTAATACAATTT
>CALMMX010000108.1 GCA_937868545.1 uncultured Bacteroidota bacterium | reverse complement strand
GAAGCAAAAGAAATAATTGATAATTACTTTATACAATTTGGGTCTATAAAATCATACATGGACAAAGAAATTTCATTTGCTCGTGAACATGGTTATGTAGAAACATTAATGGGACGTAAACGTTGGTTAAAAAATATTACTTCTAATAGCCAAATGGAAAGGGCTTTTGCAGAGCGTAATGCTATTAATGCACCCATACAAGGCTCGGCTGCAGATATGATAAAGGTGGCAATGGTTAATATTCATAATGAATTAAAAGGTATGAATATTAAATCGAAAATGATTTTACAAGTGCATGATGAATTAGTATTTGATGTTTATAAACCTGAATTAGACATTATAAAACCAATCGTTGAAAAACACATGCAAAATGCATTGCCTTTAAAAGTGCCAGTTGAGGTTGGAATGGGAGTAGGTGCTAATTGGTTAGAAGCGCATTAATTATTTTATTTCCAAAACAACATTTTACAACCAAGTAAAATGATGATTACACCAAAAACTTGTTTAATAGTTTTTTGGTCAAGGGATATCGCAAACTTACTACCAAAGTAACTACCAAAAATAAATGTACTACAAATTATGAGGGCTGTTTTATAATCTACATAACCTTGTTTGTGGTAATTTAATACGCCTAATACGCCTATTGGAAGTAAAAACATAAATAAGGTTGTGCCTTGCGCTTGATGCTGTGAAAAACCTAAAAAATAAACAAGTACAGGAACTATTATTATTCCTCCACCAATTCCTACTAAACCACTTAAGAAACCTGCTGCTAAACCAACGGTTAGTAATATTAAAATTATAGTTGTATCCATTGGTTTTTTAGTTTGCATGGTAACACAAATTAGATATTCAGCTTTTAAAAATCTGTAGACAATGATAAATACGTCATTCCTTTTTGAACTTTTTTATCATCTACTCCCCAAGCAAAATCAACACGAATAAAGTAACCCAATAAGCGTGAGCGTAAACCTAAACCATAACCTCCAATGATAGGTTCTTTTTGATTGTAAATAGTTAAAGTTATTGGATTTCCAGTGAAAACATTTTTGTTTAGCACATTTTCATCACTGTAAGGATTTTTGCCATACCAAGCCATACCCATATCTCCAAATGCTATTACTTGGAAATTGGTAATGAAATCAGATTTTAATGGGCGGTTTAAAAGGTATTTAAAAATTGGCCATCTTACTTCGCTATTCCAAACTACAAAATTATTTCCGTTTCTAGTATTTTGTTTAAAGCCACGTACATTGGTTGCCAAAGTTTGAAATTGATATTGCTCAGGTTTTACAATATTAATTGTTCTATCAAATTGAGGATTTAACCAATTATCAACGCCCCCCATGTAATAGATTAATCTATCAGTACCAAGAGAACCTGCTCCAGCAATACGATTACACCAAATTAAATCTCGGTGAATTTTTTTGTAATTACGAACATCAAAACCAAAAGTAATTAAATCATGTTGTTCAGATTTAATTAATCGCCAGTATTCCGACCAAAGTTTAAAGCGTGTTCCGTTATATAAGTTTAAGCCACGTTTGCGGGTATTGTCATAAATGTATTCTAATTTAGCTCCTCCATAGTTATCATAAGTATGTGCTTTTGCTAAACTAACATCTCCTACTGAGGCGTATACAGTTCTATCATTACGATACATAATAGAAAGTTTTAGTGCTGAAATTTCACTGAAAGGCAATTTCCAAGTATAGCGTGCATCGTGTGTTTGTATTTTTGTAACACCAGTAACGCCATTAACTTTTAAAAACGATTGACGATGTAATACTAATTGCCTGTCAATTTTATGAATTCTATTTTCCCAACTTAATAAATATTCATTGTCAAGTGAGCCCGAAATCCTAAAACCACCTACAATGCGTTTATCTTCAAATAAATCACTTAATCCTATTTTAAATAAAGCATTCAAACCTGGGTTTAAATAAATTGGACTTCCACCACCTGTAAAGCGCTGATAGTTGGTTCCTAAAAATGAATTGTCTAATTGAGAAACTACTTGATCGGTTCTGAAATTTGTATAATAATTTTGCTGTATTGGAAAATGTAGTTCTTCATCTAGGCCAGTATTAGTGGATTGAGGATTGTTATTGCCTAAAGAAATATTTTCTCTGATTTTTGGTTTCTCAGGTTCTTCTTTTTTTCTTGTACCATTAATACTATAATTTTCAAAATCAACCCCTTGATTGGTATTTGTTGTAGTATCGCTCTTTTGAGGTTTTACGCCTTCTTCTGGCTCTTCTTTCCTAACAGGATTAATAATTTTTATACGATCGGGTTCTGCAAGAGAAGATAAAGGCGTTCCTCTAAACCAAGTGTTTTTTGTGTTAGCAGGCGTAAGCTCTTTAGGTGTAATGAGTGATGTTACTAAAAGTTTTTCTTTGTTGTTTTCAATAATAATTTCTGCACACTTAGTAAATCGGTTATTAATATTATGCTCTAAGATGTTGCTTTTATAATTACTTATTGCTTTTGTTTTATAAAAATACCTAAAATGTTCAATGGTATCTACAAATGAAATAGAACTATCTAACACACCAATATAACGATTGTATATACCATTAGAATCACTTAAAAACGAAATGGTACCTTTATTATATTCTTGCGGCTTAGTTTCATTAATATTTGGTGTATTTGTAACTTGGTAAAGTAAGGTTGATTTAGTTTGAGCATTATAAAAGAAAATATCATTGTTTCTGCTAAAACGTAAATTCAAAAGTGCATCTTCATTTGCTTTAATGGTATCATGTATTCTATTAGATTCAAATAAAATACCTTTTGAATTATTTACAAAAACTGGGTTATTATCATCCCAAGCATCATTAGTAATTTGTTCAACACCACCAGTATTTAATGAAAAAATAAAAATATCTGATTGTCCTTTTCCTGCTTTTACAGCGCTCATCACAATCTTTTTTCCGTCATGTGAAAATGAGTAATTATTTATTTTTTCAAAACCTGTAATAGGCCTTTTGTAATGTTCTTTAGTTTCCGAATCGTAAGTTTCTATTTTTAAAATATTTTTTTTCTCGTAAACCATTGCAATCACATCATTATTTGGATGCCAACCTAATAATGGATAACTATTGTCTTCTAATCGTTCTAATTTTGGATAAAGTTTTAATAATCGTTTTGTTTTTTTCTCACCAATTGTATTTAAAAACACTTTGTGTTGTCCTAATTCATTTGTTGCATAAATGATTTTTTGTCCATCAGGACTAACTTTTAATTGGTAATAGTGTCTTGATTTTTTTTGTTTTTTTAAAGCAGTTGGAGTTACTGGATTTTTACGAGCAGAGTCTCTAAATTCAAAATAGCGTTTTGCAAATACATTTGTAAAATCGCCCGTCATGTTTTCTAGAGAGTTGCCTAAAACGTAGATAAATGCTGTGTTTGGGTTACGACTCACTTTTGTCATGTAAAGCAAGCTAGGAATAACGGCCTCACCATAAGTATCGGCAACGTAATACCAAAGCGCATGACCAGCCATGGTTGCATCATTACCTGTTAATTGATTAAACTTATAAAATTTATCATTTTGTATGGCGTCCATTGTTTTGTTATCAATGGTTGTATTCCAACCTTCAGAGATATAAGCAATTAGTCCGTTTTTAAACCAATCGGGTAAAACAAGTAAGGTTGAGTTTTTTACAACATCTCGTGTTCTACCACCATACATCATTTTATCAATAATTAATTCGGCAATAGCTGCACGTATTTGCCTATCTAAGTCGGCATGAGAGCCTGTAAAATATATAAAAATTTTATCACCAATAATTCGGGTAACTCCACCAATATTACCACCTTCTTCGCCCATTAAGCCAATATTTGATTGCTTAAAATCGTTTTGATTGTTATAAACTATAACTTCAATTTTATCATCTAATTGGTAATCTAATCGTTTTTCTAAAACAGGTAATTGTCTGTTTACCGATGTGGCTGCATATTTAGCAATTTCTTGTCCACCTTGGTATAAATACACTCTAAAACGCTCAAAATCATAGTAAGTCCAGTCAAAAGTTTGATATTGCATTCTATTTTTACCAAATTCTAATTGAGAGCCATAGTAAAATTGCGAAAATATACTTTTCGAAAATAAAAGAAATAATATAATTGCAAAAAAACGTTTCATTAAAATACGATAATAAGCCTTAAATTTAGCAAATATTATTTAATAAAACCATGATAACTGTTCATAATTTTGCCTTTGGTCCATTTCAAGAAAATACCTACATTTTATATGATGAAACTAAAGAATGTATAATTATAGACCCTGGAAATACTACTGCTACAGAGGATAAGAAATTGAGTGATTTTATCGTTGAAAAGCAATTAGTTGTTAAACGTTTAATTTTAACACATGGCCATATCGATCATATAAATGGTTGCAAATATATCTTTGACACTTATGGCTTCTTGCCAGAAATTCATGCAAATGATGTGTATTTTGTAGAAAAGCATCAAGCTACTGCAACTATGTATGGTTTAGCTTGTAATCCTAGCCCAATGCCAAAGAGCCTGATAAAAGAAGGAGATGTAGTTGAATTTGGAAATTCAAAATTAAACACCATACATACACCAGGTCATTCGCCAGGCAGTATTACTTTTTACAATAAGGAAGAAGGTTTTATGATTGCTGGTGATGTGTTATTTTATGGTAGCATTGGCCGAACAGATTTACCAATGGGTAACATGGATGATTTAATAGCTTCTATTAAAAATAAGTTATTTCCTTTAGGTGATACTATGAAAGTATACAATGGGCACGGAAATCCTACTACTATTGGTTTTGAAAGATTAAATAATCCTTTTTTGGTATAATAAATCTTTATTATTTTAATTTTTGGCTGTCTTCAATTTTTTGAAACAGCGTTTCTATATCTTCAGTGCTTGGTTCATTTTTTATTAGTAGTTTTCTTTCCTCTTTGTCTTTTACCCATCTATAAACCCATGAAATACCCCATTTATTAGTGTAATAATTTTGTTGTTTATACACATCATCTTTTAAAGCTGTTTTTAACCTAATTAATGAGTATTTTTTTTGTTTTAAGTGCTTAACTAAAATTGGTAAATAATTTGCATTTAGAATATTGTCATGGCACATATAAATTTGGGAGATTGATTTTCCATATTTAGATGTAGTGATATTTTCAATATAATTAAAGTATTCAAGCGTTTTAGTAACATAACTTTCACCAATTTCTTTTGCTTTTTCTATTTCATTTTTACTTAGATAATATTCATAAACGTAATTGTACATCCAATCAACGCTTTCTATTGTAAATGGTGTAATTTGGTAGTTGTTTGAAATTAAAAAGTTACTAATTAAGGCTTGTTGAGTGCTATCTTTTCCCAAGTCATTAAAAGGAAATCTAAAGTACTTTAACTTTTTATGATATTTTTTGGCTGTTTTTTTTGTAATAACTTCACCTTTAAGTATATCATTGGTAAAAGTTTCAAATGTTACATCAGAATATCTAAAATGGCTATAGGAATGATTACCTAATGTGATATATTTTTTGCTAATCCAATTATTCAGTAATTCATTTTTAGCAAGAGAGTCATTATTATGTGTTTTGCCTTCATTAATAAATATGCATATTGGTATATTTAATGAATCTAATGAATGTAAAATAGCAGATTTAGTACTGTTTATAAAAAATGTTTTGTTGGGTACATCGTCAATTGTAATTGCTACTTTTAATTGCCCTTTAATTGATTGGTAAAAAGTGAAAATAATAATGGTTAGAATAAATTTTACTTTTTTGATTTTATTTAAACGGGTAGAAATATAAAAGTGCTTACTTCTTTTCATAGTACTTTGGTTTAATGTTTAATGGTGAAAAAGTAATTGAAAATTTATTTTTAATTTAAGAAATTACAAACTTGTCCAGGTAGTGAGACCTTGTTGTGTAAACTTAAATGACTGAACGTTACCTCCAAGATTTTCAATTGCTTTTGCTACTTTAATTTTAGTTACAGCTGGGCAGTAAAAAAACATAAATCCACCACCACCAGCACCAGAAATTTTACCTCCTGTTGCTCCCGTTTTTAAGGCAGTTTCATAAACGGTGTCAATTAAAGTATTGCTTATAGAATGAGCAATTTGTTTTTTATTTGTCCAACCAAAATGAAGTATTTCGCCAATATTTTTTAATTCGCCACGCAATAAACTATCTTTCATTTGTTGAGCTTGCTCTTTTAAATGATGCATGGCTTCAACCGATTTTTCATTATTATCTTTTACATTTTTAACTTGCTCATTAATAATTGTAGCTGATAAGCGTTGAGTAGCAGTAAAATATAATAATAAGTTAAACTCTAATTCATAAAGAACTTCATCTTTTAGTTGGAGTGGATTTACAATTACTTTATCATTTGCTAAAAACTCCATAAAGTTAATGCCACCAAATGTGGCGGCATATTGGTCTTGTTTGCCACCACTCATGTTTAAATCTTTACGTTCTATTTCGTAGGCTAAATGAGCTATATCATATTTACCTAAAGGTAATTTTAACCACTCTACAAATGCACCAATTAATGAAACTACAATTGTTGATGATGTTCCAAGTCCAGATCCTTGCGGAGCTTCTATGTATGAAGTTAAGCGAAAAGAGAGAGCAGGTAAATCAAATTGTTTAATTATTCGGTTATAAACACCAATAAATAATTCAAAACCTTCAACTAATTGTAATTCTTTTTCAGAATCGATAACAATGCAGCTACTTGAACCATCAATACAAAATTCAATTTTATTATTTTCTAAAGGTTCTAAACTTGCGTAGGCGTATAAATCTATTGTAGCATTTAAAATGGCTCCACCATAAATATCGCTATAGGGCGAAACATCCGTTCCTCCGCCTGCTAAGCCTATTCGTAAAGGCGCTTTACTTCTTATTATCATTGTGTAGTGGTTGTAATAATATTATTTTCTAAAAGAGTTTAATCGCTTTACACTAATTAATTGATCGTAATAGGTGCCTCGTTGCCTGTGATAAACATAGATAGTATAATCATTTTCGGTTTCCCAGTGGTTACCTTCGGTAAGCGTTTCGTCTCCAGCTTTTTTATTGTCTGATAAAAACACATAGGTGTAATTATAATATCCTTGTTTTAAAAATAATTTACATTCGTAACCAAACTTTTTATAGTTATAGGTTAACATGTTTGTTTTGTTTGTTTTCCATTCGGTTAATTTTCCTAATACATAAAAATTACCTTCGCTTACTGCATTATCGTAAGGAAAGAAAAAATGTACCCATGCGTAATCAGCTTCTACATCTGGGTTTGTAGACATATCTTGATTTTTTATAAGATAACCACCGTTTATATCATTGTAAAATAGGTAGTTTTTGTATGTTCTTAAGTCATCACGTTTTAGTTCTAAATGATAAATCGAAGCACTATCTCTTGTAATATCATTTATTCTTTCAGTATATGTTCTTAGGGAACGAGAGTCAAAATATCTGAATTCATTTCCACCATTAAAAGTTGATTTGTCATCTAATGAATAGGTTAATTTTGTAGGTTCTACAAAGGTTGGTTTAATATCGTTTACAGCATTATCCCATCTATTATTTTGAGTAATAATAACTTTTAAATCAGTAAATGGGTTAGTTAAATCATAAGCTGAATTTAGAATAGAAAAATCTAAATGTTGTTTTTCAAATTGTTCATCATTACCCGATGCTTGTCTTGTTGTAGCTAAAACGGTTACTTTATTTTCATAAATCATAAAGCGTTTAGTAAGAACTAATTTTTCTTTATCGTTATCTTCATAAACAAACACAATGTAATTACCCGATTTAGTAAACTTGATATTGGCTTGAGGAAAGGTAATTGAATAGTGTGTGTATTTCTGAATGGTGTTTGACGAAAATGTATAATTTAAAATATTTGCCTCAAAAAAACCGTCAATAAATTCGGAATTCATAAGGTTAGATGGTTCCCAATTTGCATTACAATGTACAAAACTTATAGAATAGTTTTTTTTATCGAAATCTAAATCATCAAAGCTTAGTTCTAACAGAGCATTGCCGTTCAATTCTAAAACGGCAGGATTTGCATCAAAAGAAGATTCGTGAAGTTTTACAGTTTGAATGTTTGGTTTATAACTCCAATCAGAATAATGCATCACATTGTCGTTTACATAATCGACTTGCGAAATTATTTTTAAAGAAATTAATAAAAATAAAAAACTGAAATAAAATTTATTAAAAAACATATAGTAGTAACGTAAAAATACAAAATTTAGTTTGGTATTTAACGTTAAAAAAATGAAATTTATTTTGGCTTTTTTTCTTAATTACAAACATTTAACGAGACTTTACTGCTAATTCGTTAACATGCAAAGTATTGTTTATAGGCTTTTATAAAAGGATGATTACAATTATTCTTTAATCAGCTTACCTTTTCCTTTTGTTTGAGCATTTACTGTTGTAGGATTTCCTTTGTAATATATATTGCCATCTCTTTCAATAATAATGTCCATCAATCCACCTTCTGGTGCATTAATATAAGCATGTCCAATAGAGACATCATGTAAAAACACATAATTGCTTACAGTTAAATCGTTTGCGTACAAATAGTTGGTACCTGTAAAATCACTTGCTAAGTTTTGTGTTGTTCCACTTAAATAAGTATCTCCACCACCATGAGCACTAGCCATTATTGAATTTGTATTTAAATTTAATTTTAAATCACCAGTATTGCTTGTTCTAATGGTAATTACATCTTGTGTTATAGTGCCTACAGATTGTATTGTTCCTACTCCTTCGTTTTCAATATATTTAAAGTAAGGAGCCGAAATGTAAATTTTTATTCGGTGTTTATATCCTCTTACCCAATTGCATCTATTTGTGTTTACAACCTTTAATGTTTCACCATCTAATTCTGTTTTTATCAATGCTTGTATGTTTTTCCCAGCTTCTACTTCTACTTTAAAATCGGGTGCTTGTGTTAAATATACATCCATTTTATCTGTTAAGTGTATACAATTAAAACCTGTCACATCGCGTTTTTGAATAATTATTTTGCCATTAGGTTTAACGCAATCAAAGCAGTTTTCTTTTTTGCACGACAAAAAAACTGAAACAAAAATGAAGATATAAATTAACTGTTTTATCATATTTCTTTCTTTTTTAATTTAAATCGGTAACCTAATCCAAAATCAAAATGAGCCGCTACAGCCCAATGCGATTTCATGGTTGCATTTAACATTAATCCGTTTTTACAAAAGTAACGAATTCCAATCCTATGAAAAATTGGTCCATCTTCCTTTGGCTTTGAAATTGCATAATATCCCATTTCTATTGGTAAACTTACCCTTCCAATATTATAAGAATAACATAATTTTACACCTAATTGCAATAGGTCTGTCCAGCTATTTGCAGGACGCCTCGAAGTTTCTAAGTGGTATTTATTTTGTGTGTCATAACTCACATCTAAACCAGCGCCGTATTTATGAGTATTCTTTTTATTGTAATAATAATTCAATCCAAATGTATTTGAAAAGTATTTAGGTCCATTTGGTGGCTCATGTTCATTAAAACCAATAGCATCCCAAATTAATATTTCGTGTTTACTTCCCCATAAATTTGAACTATCTTCTAATGATACATTTACAGGATTATCTTTTAGTTTATAAGTAATACCTAAGTTTAAAGATACCACATTTAGTCCTAAATTAGGAACTTGAGCTCTACCATTAGATGCATGTGAAAAAGCAAAGCCTGGTTCTAATCTAATTTGCTTAGATACATTAATATGCCAATACCATTTCCAATTAACAAATGTGTTTAAACTGCTACCAATAGCAATATTTTTAGGATTTGTATTTATGTCAAAGTGTTTTGTTAAGTATGCCAATCCCCAGGTAAAACGCATATACAGCCTGGTTTTCTTTGGTTTTTTTATTAGTGGAAAATCAACAAAAGGAGATAATGAATAACTATAACCAAGTTGTTGAGGGTTCCCAAAATCTATAAAATTAAAGGTTAAGCCAATTTCTGGGAAATTACGCTCCTTATGCCATTGTTTATTGCCATAAGTTGGTTTCACAAAATCTAAACCAAAACTAGGAGTATAGCTTTTTACAAGGTTTCCAATGGTGCTTCTATGTTCAAAAATGTATCCATAACCTGGGGTAAATTTTAGGTAATAGTTTTTTGAGCCAGTAATCCCATTTTGAGCACTTATAGTACCAAATAGAAATATAAGTATGATTAATTGAATTTTTTTGAAAAACACCCTTCAAATTTATAATTTTAATTGGAAATGAGGTTAAATAAAAAATTATTTTGTAAGTAAAATAACTATAAATTAGCACCGTTAAATTTTAAAACAATGGAAGTAAAAAACATAGAAAATACCGATTTAGCTAAAAATCCTGTAATAGGACAAATGCTTGAATATAATCATGAACAAATATTATTTTGTAATGATAATGCAACTGGCTTAAAAGCTATTATTGCGGTTCATAATACTGTATTAGGCCCGTCATTAGGCGGTACGCGTATGTGGAATTATAACAACGAAATGGAAGCGTTAACTGATGTTCTTCGTTTATCACGTGGTATGACATATAAATCTTCTGTTGCGGGTTTAAATTTAGGTGGTGGAAAAGCCGTAATTATTGGCGATGCTACAAAAATTAAATCAGAAGCTTTATTACGTCGCTTTGGTAAATTTGTAAATAGCCTTGGAGGTAAATATATTACTGCTGAAGATGTTGCTATGAATAGCCGTGATATGGAAATTATTAAAATGGAAACTGACTATGTAAGCGGTTTGCCTGAAAATATGGGTGGTAGTGGAGATCCATCACCAGTAACTGCTTATGGTGTTTATGTGAGTATGAAAGCTAGTGCTAAAGAAGCTTACGGAAGTGATAGCCTAAGTGGAAAAAAAGTGTTAGTGCAAGGTATTGGTAATGTTGGGATGCATTTAGTAGAACATATTACTAAAGAAGGTGCAAAAGTATATGTTAATGATATTAGCGAAGCAAGAGTAAAAGCAGCGGTTGATAATTTTAAAGCAGAATATGTTACTGCTGATAAAATGTTTGATTTAGATATTGATATTTATGCTCCTTGTGCTTTAGGTGCAACTGTAAATGATGATACTTTAGGAAGATTAAAATGCAAAGTAATTTGTGGTGCAGCCAATAATCAATTAGCTATTGAGAAAAAGCATGGCGAATTAGTAATGCAAAAAGGATTAATTTATGCTCCTGATTTTGTTGTAAATGCGGGTGGTATTATAAATGTGTTTTATGAATTGGAAGGCTATAACAGAGAAAGAGCTTTAGCCCATGCCGAGAAAATTTATGACACAACTTGGAATATTTTTCAAACTGCAAAAGCTCAAAATATACCAACTTATGCAGCTGCTAATAAAATTGCTGAACAACGTATAGAAAGTATTGCACGAATTAATGCCGTATTGTAATGTCAGTTTGAACGAAGATGCGAACATTTATTGTATCTCGACTTCGCTCAGTGTGACATATTAAAAAAAATAACTTTAAAAGATTATCTAAAAAAAATGCTAAACAGACGTTACCTTCGAATAAAAACAATGCAAATCTTGTACTCTTATTTTCAACAAGATAAGCCTAACGTGTTGGTATATGAAAAAGAATTATTTGAAAG